>CAYLPM010000649.1:0-5497 GCA_964385525.1 uncultured Gemmatimonadaceae bacterium | reverse complement strand
TGCTCGTGCCGTGGGCAGGACCGGCATCCGACCGCGCCAGTGCCCGTGGGCGCGGCCGGCTGCCCCTCGTGCTCTCCGGCTTCGTCCTCTCGTCGCTCGGCATGGCGCTGCTCCCCTCCTCCGCCGCGATCGGCCTCGCCGTCCTGATCGGCGCGATCGTTCTCCTGCACACCGGGATCAACGTGCAGCGCGCACCGTTCCAGGCGCTCGTGGCTGATCTCGTTCCGTCACGCTACCGCTCGCTCGCGACTGGTTCCATCACGTTCCAGATGTGCGTCGGCGCCATCGTGTTCCTCATGCTGGGGCGGACGCTCGGGATGCAGACGGCCTTTCTGATCGCGGCAGCCAGCGTGCTCGGGATCGCGGCGGCCTTCGCGCTCGGCCTTCGCGAGCCGGCGCCTTCGGCCTCGCAGTCCACGGAGGTCACGTTTCGGACGATCGCGGAGGCGGCATGGTCGGCCGTCCGCGGCGCCGTGCCGGCCATGCGGCCGATCTTTCTCGCCACATTCCTGCTCCAATTGACCTTCCAGACGTTCACCACCTGGTACGCGCTGCACGCCACCGCACGATTCGGCATCGGGCCGGAAGACGCCACCATTGGATTCATCGCCTGGGCCGTCGGCGGCGTGATCGGCGCCCTGCCGGCTGGATTCATCGGCGTGCGCATCGGACGGCGGAACGCGATGCTCATCGGCTTTGCCGTGATGGCCGGCTGCCTGCTCGCGCTGGACCGGGTCACGGAGATGGCGCACGTCGTCCCGCTGCTGGCGCTCGCGTCGGCCAGCTGGACGTTCCCCACGGTGAACGCCTATCCGCTCTTCGTGGAGCCCGTCCCGCGGCATCGGCGAGGCGTCCTCGCCTCGCTGTTCCTGCTCTGCATGGCGCTCGGCGGCGCGATCGGCGACCCGCTGAACGGACGCGTGTTCGATCTGCTCGACGGCTACCACGCCCTCTTTCTCCTCATGGCGGGCTACGCGTCGCTCGCGTTCGTCGCAGTGCTCTTCGTCCCGCGAGGGGCCGGCGAAGCCGATACGGGCCCGGATGCCGTGCCGGGTCCACAGCCAACGCAGGAATAGCCGTCGACGCCGGTTACAGCGCCCGAGTCGCCATCGTCCTGATGTAGCGAGCCTGCTCGATGTCGGCCGGCCCGTTCGATGGGGCCGGCCCGTTTCGATGGCGTCATCCCCTCAGCTCCGACGGTGCCTCATGCAATGGCGCGGTATCGCGGGACGCTCGAGGAAGTCGTCGGTGAGATCGGCGCCTGGCCTCGAGGACACGCCGGACGCAGGCACGCGAGCGCGGTTCGAGATCATCACGCCGGCGCTCCTGCTCCTCGGTCCCCTCTTCCATCAGCTCCGGCTGCACGGTTATCCGCTGTTCCGGCTGGATGTGCTGCTCGTCGCCGCCGGTACGGTGCTCGTCGGCACGATCCTCGGCCTCGCGATCCACCGCGCGCGGCTGCCGCTCCGCCTCGCCATCATCGTGCTCGTGCTCGCGATCGTCTGGGATCTCTACGGCACCGGCGGCTCGCTCCAGTGGGCGGTGATATCGGTGGGTACGGTCATGCTGCTCGTGCTCACGCTACGGGCACACATCACGACGATCACCTTCGCCGTCTCGATTCCCGTGCTGCTGAGCACACTGTTGCCCCCGATCGATCGGGTGGAGACGACGAGCGGATCGTGGTCGGCCGTACCAGGGAACCGCGAGCTTCCGCCGGTCTTTCACTTCGTGCTCGACGAGCACGGTGGCTTCGCGGGGCTCGCCGACGATCCGGCGCTGGTGGCCGACCTGCGCGCGTGGTACGAGGAACGAGGCTTCCACGTGCTCCCGAACGCCTACAGTCCGTACTTCGACACGTACAACGCGCTGCCCAATCTCGTGAACTTCTCGACGCAGCCCGTCGATGCGCGCAACCTGCACGTCTCGCCCGGATCGCCGCCGGCGGTGCGCGAGAATCGGTACTTCGATGCGATGCGCGCGCGGGGCTACGGCGTCCGCGTCTATCAATCGGACTACCTGGACTTCTGCGGCGGCGCGACCCCGCCCGCGCTGATGTCGTGCCTCACCTACCCCGCGAACTCGCTCTCCTACGCGGCCGGAATGGCGCTCCCGACGCCGGCGCGCGCGCGCCTGCTGGTGCACTACCTCCTCGCCAACCGGAGCTACTTCTTCGACCGGGCACTGGTGCTGTACGATCGGCGCATCCGGCCCACGCTGGCGAACGCCGGCGCGTCGGCGACACTCGGGGCCGGACGCGGCGGACGTGTCAGCCCACCGATCGGCGAGGTGCTCGACCGGATCGAACAGGACCTCGCCCACGGCGCCGGCGGTACGCTCTTCTTCGCGCACCTGCTCGTGCCACACTACCCCTACCAGTACGACGCGACGTGCCGCGTGCGCGAGCGGCTGCGCGACCGGCTGGATCGCGCCAGTCCTTCAGCTCCAGAGGGCATGGACAACACGCCGGCGAGCCGTGAGCGCCGCCTCGCGCTGTACGGCGACCAGGTCCGCTGTCTCATGCGGGAGTTGAGCACGTTCTTCGGCACGCTGGACTCACTGGGTGCCTACGACCCGGCCGTCGTCATTCTGCACGGCGACCATGGCTCCCGCATCGTGCTTCGACGGCCCGAGGGAAGAGCGAACGTCGGCCAGCTCACGCGCCAGGATCTGCTCGACGGATACTCCACGCTGTTCGCGGTGAGGGCGCCCGGCATCCCCGCCGGCTCGGATACCGTGACGGCGGGCATCGGTGAGCTGCTCTCGGCGCTCGTCACCGCCGAGTTCCGTGTGGCGGAGCTCGCGCCGCCGCGACGCGAGCCGACCGTGTTCATCGTCGACCGTCCCCGCGGCCGCATGATTCCGCTCGCCTACCCACACTGACACGCCGCCGATGTGGAGCTTCCTCATTGTACTCGCTGGCTTGTCGTTCCCCGCGTTGGCCGTGTGGGTCAGGCGCCGATTCGACACCGAGGAAATGATCGCCGCCTCCGCCGGTGCCATTGTCCTTCAGGGCGCTCTCGTCGTCATCGCCGGATGGAATCGGGACGACTTTCCATCGGCGCCGATGTTCGTGGGAATGGCACTGGGTACGATTGCCGCGGCATGCGCCGTCGAACGAATGGTGGCGAGGTCGACGAAACCGGCTCCCGGTTTCGAGGCGGCTGCCGGATTCGTTGCCTTCGTCGTCGGTTCCATCGTCGGCTTCTATATCGGCTTTCTCTTTTCCCTTCGAGGCGGCGCGTGGGTCGGCTAGCCTTGAGTCGAGGGGCTCTCGTCCAGCGCCGCTCGTCCGCGTCTCCCGCCATGGCGTAGGCCCCGCGCTGGCCTGCCCCGCCGTCCGGCGATAGAATAGCCACCGTCGCCAGCTCCGGTCTCCTCTTCAGACGGTGGGAAGGTACATGAAGAAGCTCGTGCTCGTTCTCGTAGCCGCATCCCTCGCCTGCGGCCCGCGCCAGTCCTCCGACTCCGATGTTGGACGCTGGGAGCAGCAAGCCGCCAACGTCACGATCATCCGCGACGACTGGGGCGTGCCCCACGTCTACGGTGAGACCGACGCGGACGCGGTCTTCGGCGCGATCTACGCCCAGGCCGAGGACGACTTCAACCGCGTCGAGACGAACTATCTCAACTCGATGGGCCGCCTGGCCGAGGCCGAGGGCGAGAGCGCGATCTGGCGCGACCTGCGCATGAAGCTCTTCATCGACCCCGATTCCCTTCAGGCGCAGTACGAGGCCAGCCCCGAGTGGCTCAAGTCGCTGATGGACGCGTGGGCCGACGGATTGAACTACTACCTGCACACACATCCCGAGGTGACCCCCAGGGTCATCACGCGCTTCGAGCCCTGGATGGCCCTGAGCTTCACCGAGGGGAGCATCGGTGGAGACATCGAGCGCGTCAACCTGCGCGCGTTGGAGAACTTCTACGGCGTCGGGCAGGCGACTCCGGTGGTCGCCGAAGCGAGCGTTGCCTTCGCCGAGCCCACGGGGTCGAACGGCATCGCCATCGCCCCGGCGAACACCGCCGACGGTCACGCGCTCCTGCTGATCAACCCGCACACGTCGTTCTTCTTCCGCCACGAGGCGCAGATGGTGAGCGAGGAGGGGCTGAACGCGTACGGCGCGCTGACGTGGGGGCAGTTCTTCATCTACCAGGGGTTCAACGAGAAGGCCGGCTGGATGCACACCTCCACCGGCGCGGACAACATCGATGAGTTCGCGGAGACGGTGGTGGAGCGGGACGAGGGCCGGTTCTATCGCCATGGCAGTGAGGAGCGGCCGCTCATCGTCGACACGATCGCGGTGCCATTCCACACGGACTCGGGGATGGCGCGGCGGGAGTTCACCGTCTACCGGACGCACCACGGACCGATCGTGCGCGAGGCGGACGACAGGTGGATCAGCGTGAGCCTGATGCAGGATCCGGTCGATGCACTCATCCAGTCGTACTCGAGGACCAAGGCATCGAACTTCGCCGAGTACCGGGAAAGCATGGAGCTGCACACCAACTCGTCGAACAACACGCTGTTCGCCGACGCCGAGGGCAACATCGCGTACCTGCACTCCAACTTCGTGCCGAAGCGCGATCCGGATCTGGACTGGACCCGCCCCGTGGATGGAAGCGATCCGGCCAACGACTGGCAGGGTGTGCACTCGTTCGACGAGAGTCCCAACGTCGTCAACCCGCCCAACGGCTGGGTGCAGAACACGAACAACTGGCCGTACTCGGCCGCCGGCGCGAATAGCCCGAAGGAAGCGGACTATCCGTCGTACATGGACCGCGCCGGCGAGAACGCGCGCGGGGTGCACGCGATACGCGTGCTGGAAGGGCGGACCGGCTTCACGATCGATTCGCTCATCGCCGCCGCGTACGACACGTGGATGCCGGCGTTCGCGGAGCTCGTGCCGCCGCTCGTCGCCTCGTACGACCGGCTCCCCGCCTCGAACCCGCTGAAGGGGCGCGTGACGGAACAGATCGAGCTCCTGCGCGCGTGGGATTTCCGCTGGGCTGTGAGCTCCGTACCGACGTCGCTGGCGATCTTCTGGGCCGACACGCTCCAGCGCCGGATCGCGGCTGCGGCCACGCGCGCGGGCATGTCGTCGCACGACTATGCCGTGCGGCGGGCGACCGACGTGCAACGTGTGGAGGCACTCGCCGCGGCGTCCGACGGGCTCGCGGCCGACTTCGGGAGCTGGCGGACGCCGTGGGGCGACATCAACCGCTTTCAGCGCCTGACGGGCGACATCGTGCAGCCGTTCGACGATTCCGGGCCGAGCACGCCGGTCGGTTTTCCATCGGGGCGCTGGGGCTCGCTCGCGTCATTCGGCGCGCGCGCGTACGAGGGAACCAAGCGCTGGTACGGCACGAGCGGGAACAGTTTCGTGGCGGTGGTGGAGTTCGGCGACAGCGTACGCGCGCGCGCCGTCACGGCGGGCGGGTTGAACAGCGATCCGGCATCGCCGCACTTCAACGATCAGGCGGAGCGGTACGCGACGGG
>CAYLPM010000648.1:0-2222 GCA_964385525.1 uncultured Gemmatimonadaceae bacterium | reverse complement strand
GGCCGGCGTGCGAGGTGATGCCTGATACGGATGCATGAAGCCGCCCAGCGCACCCTGCGCGCGTGCACCCGTCAGATACGCGTGATCGAGTGACGGTTGCGCGTACGCCGTTCCGCGCTGGCCTCCTACGAACGGGAGAGTGAACTCGCGGACGCCGATCATGCCGATGTGGCCAAGACCTCCGCGAAATTCCTGTCCGTACTGGAGGATGTGCGACGGGGTGGAGAGCGGGTGCGGTGCGCCCGTCAGGTCCGACCATCGACCCATCAGGCGCGTTCCATCCATGTGGATGAGCGCGTTGCTGACGTGCAGGTCCTCGGCGACGAGCTGGAGAAAGAATGCCTCGTGCGAGAGGCCGAAGCCCTGATGCAGATCGTGCAGGTGCGTGTCGCCGGAGTACCACCCGCGTGCCGGGAGATCGGCCAGCCGTTCGAGCGTGAGCGTCGCCGTCCGAGGGTCGCCGGCCGCGACATCGACCGTCGCCGATGCCGGTCGATACTCCCATCCACGTACGGCTTCGATCGTCGTGCGCCCGACCGGCACTTCGACCTCCACCTCGCCCGGTGAATGGAAGTAGTGCCGGTCGGTCACCATCATCGCGCGGTGAAAGCCTCCGTCCGGCGTGTACGATCGACCGTCGCTCGCGTCGACGTAGACACGCGATGGCATCGGACGTCCGTCGGGTCCGAGCACGCGGATGCGGACGCGTCCCGTCGGCGTCCGCGCGCGGCGCGATGTGATCTTCACTTCGCGCCAGGTGGCAGGCCGCCCGCCAGCCAGATCGGCCGTGTAGAGCACCGGGACGGCGGCGCGAAACGCCACGAAGGCGAAGCGCGCGCCGTCGGGACTCGGCGTTGGCGACATCTCGTGGTGCTCGTCATCGATCGTCAGCTCGATCGGATTGCCGCCGGATGCAGAAATGATCCGAACGTCGTTCGAGCCCTTGTCCTCGGTGACGTACAGAAAGCCGTGCCCATCGGGAGTCCACACGGGCTTCATGCGGTACGCCGTCTCCTCGCTGCGCACGAGTCGCGACTCGAGCGTCGTCAGGTCGAGCACGCGAAGTCCGCGCTGCTCGTACGCGAGGGAGCGCCCGTCGGGTGACGGCGACGGCTGGATTCCGTCGACCAACGACGTGTCCGATCCGGTGGCGAGATCGTGACGCACGATGCGCCAGCTGCCGCTCCGTGCGCTGGCGAAGTAGATGCTTCGGCCGTCGCGAGCCCACGCGGGCTGGATGTCGACACGCGGATGCGACGCGACGCGCTCGACGGATCCGCCATTCGCATCGACGATGCCGATCTCCAGGTTCCCGCCGACGTCCATCGAGAGCGCGAGCCGTCGACCATCGGGACTCCACGCCGGCTCGAAGTGGTAGTCGGGGCCCGACGTCAGCGCGATCGCCTCTCCGCCGTCCGCCGGAATCTTCCAGATGTCGCCGCGCATCGAGAACGCGATCCAGCGACCGTCGGGGCTCCACGCCGGATCCAGCGGTCCGGTGGACACGGCGGGAAAGAGATGCCGTTCCTCCCGGTCCGAGTGGCCGTAGCGATTCGGCCGTGCGCTGGCCATCGCGACCACGGCAACGATGCCAGCCACGGCGACACAGACGATGCCGCCCCGGAGGATCATCGTCCGCAGCCCGGCATACTGCGAGGGGACTCTCGGCATGGGAGCTCTGGGCAAAGGGTCAGACTCCGAGTCACGGGAAGCGAAGCCGTATGCGGCGCACAACTATGACCGCCGGCGCGGTTTCCCCCTCATGAGCGACTGGCCAGTTCGCGGAGCAGGTATACTACGGCGATCACCACGAGCGCCGCGCCAATGAGAACCGCCTCGAGTTTCCTCAGAGAGTCTTCCTTCTTGTCTGCCATGGGCGATTGCCCTCACTCACAGGCGGGAGATGCGCTTGGGCATGACGGATACTGTATCCACTCCAGCCCATGAGGGCCAGACGTTCGCACTCGCGGCGCTCAGGGCATCACGGCGCTCACCGTCACTCGGCGAATCCGGTCGAGCAACGGGAACTCGCGGTCCATGTAGGCATTCCCGCCGGCTTCGAGCGGCCCCTGGCGTCCGTGGCGCACGCCCGAGCCCGAGCTCTCGCCGTACCCGGCATACAGGCTGTCGAGCACCGCCATCCCCTCGATCACTCGGCCGAGAATCGTGAACGGCTCGTCGTCGTTGCGGGTGTTGTCCGCGAGGTTGAAGTAGATCTGCGT
>CAYLPM010000647.1:0-10648 GCA_964385525.1 uncultured Gemmatimonadaceae bacterium | reverse complement strand
GAGCCAGCCGAAGTAGCCCGAGCCGATGACGTGCGGCCGGCTGGTGTACGTGCGGGCGATGCGCACGGCGGCCGCGACGCCTTCGGCGCCCGTCTTGAGGAAGCGCACTGCTTCGGCGCAGGGGATCACCTCACAAAGCCGCTCCGCCAGACGGATCTCACGCACGTGCGACAAACCGGCGACGTGCCCGTGCGCCGCCGCGCGGGCGATGGCGTCCGTGACGGCGGGTTCCGCGTAGCCGAGCGCGACGGCGCCGAGCGCCATCGTGCAGTCGATGAGCTGCATCCCATCGGCCGTCGTGAGCTCGCACCCCGAGGCGGCGATGAAGTGCGTCGGTCCGATTCCCTCCGGACCGAACAGCGCCTCGGTGCGCTTGCTGCCGGTGGAGGCGCCTCCGGGAATGATCGCGGCGCGATCCCGCCACTCCAGGTCCGCACCCGGATCGGATTCGGGCGGCAGGTCCTCGTCGACGTCCGCATCGGACTCGTCGGCGTCGGAGTCCTCGGGTGGCGGATCACGCTCCGGATCGGGCGCGGAGTCCTCGGGGCGGGGTTTGCGCTTGAAGAACATGGGGTGTGAAGAGAGATCGGCGCCGCAGCCGAGTCAAGAGCGACGCTCGAGAAAGCGCACGACTTCGATCGCCATGGCGCGCGCGAGCGAGATCTCGCGCGCATCCGGGCGGGCGCGATAGGCGAGGGAGCGGACCGTGCGCATGATGTGCTCGGTCTGCCGCGTCTTGAAAAACTCGATCGCGGCGAGCGCGCGCTCGACGTCCGCGAAGAGCTGCTCGAACTGATCACTGGTGGCCGGCGGTGCATCCTTGCGCGGTGGCGCGAGGGCGCGCGTCGCCGTGGCGTCCGCGAGGTGCACCTCGTAGAGCGCGACGAGCGCCGCCTGCGCCAGGTTGAGCGAGGCATGGGCCGTCGTCGGGATGGTGACGAGCACGTGTGCCCGGTCGAGCGCCTCATTGGGGAGGCCGCTGTCCTCGCGCCCGAAGAGCAGCGCCACCTTGCCGTCATGCGCGTGCGCGAGCAGATCATCCGCGGCTGCGCGCGGCTCGGTGAGCTCGCGCTTGGCCGCGCGGCGGCGCGCCGTGAAGCCAGCGATCCGCACGCAGTCCGCCAACGCCGCATCGAGCGTGTCGAAGTGTTCGATCGCGTCGATTACATCCTGCGTGTCGTGCGCGATCCCCTCGAGACGGATCGGGTCGTACGGCACGGGACGCACCAGCCGCAGCCGGTGCACTCCCATGTTCTTCATCGCCCGCACCGTGGCCGCGATGTTGACGTAGTCCTGCGGCTCGAAGAGGACGACGTGTACCGAGTCGAGCAGTGGCACCGTCATGCGAGCACGAATGGAACGAGCCGGCCGGCCGCGTGCCGGTCACCGCGGAGGTAGATCCACTCGCTCGCCGAGCCGCCGAGCACGAGCTGGCCGGCGCGACGCTCGCGTCCCGGCGTCGTCGTGTTGACGATCAGCCCGAGCCTGAACGCCCGTCCACCGGCGAGCTCGGCGATAGAGGCGAGCGGGAGTCGCGCGTCGACACTCCAGCCACCCCTGCGCATGGACGACCCGGCGGTCGGCGGCGCGCCGGCGGCGTAGCCGGCGATCGGCCGCACACGGACGCAGTCGTTCTCGGCGTCCGGGATGAGCATCCAGCCGGCGACGCGCTCTGTGCGACCCGCGATGGGCCTCGAGTCGGCGCCCTGGGCGTCGGACGCCAGGTAGAGCTGGATGCCATCGCCATCGATGTCGGGCGACTCGTTGTCGAACGGATTCGTCGCATCCGCGGGGACGAAGCGCGACGAGGGCGTGCGCACAGCGACGTCGACGACGAGCGCATCGCCGGCGACCGCGAGTCGGAGCGCGGCCGTCGGTGCACCCGCGTCGCGCCATGGTTGTTCGGATCGCCGGTAGTCCGCTTCACCGAGGTCGAACCTCAGCCAGGCGTCGGCCGGCGGATCGGTCGGCACCGCGAATGGCCGGCGAGCGGTCGCGGCCGCACCATCGGACGCGCGCGCGGCGCGCGGGTGCGCGTCGACTCGCGGTGGGCGATCCGCGAGCCACGCCGACCGATCGCGAACCCGGAGTCCGCCAAGTGTCACGCAGTCGCGCGTCCCTCCTCCCTCCGTCTCGATTCGCCAACCCTCCGCGGACGCGCGATGCCGGTGCCGCCTGCCATCGTGACCGACGACATCGATGGCCTCTCGCGACACGTCGAGGGACGCGACGAGCCCGCGCCAACACCAGGTCGAGACCACGCGCCCCGCCGAGCCCCGCATGCGCACGAGATGGAATCGGGCGTCGCCCTGCCCGGGAGGGGCCGGCGCCTCGGCGCGCCACCATTCACCGCCCGGCGCATGTACGCGCGCGTCCATTGTCGCCGCCTCGTGCCTCGCGTGCAGGGTCATCTGCCCCTCGCGCTCCAGTTCGGCACGCTCGGGCGACCGAAGAAACTCGAACCCATCCTCGATCCCATCACCACCCTCGAGCCGCCCCGCGCCCCAGCGTCGGACGCCGCTCGATTTGCCGGCCAGATGGATCGGGAGATCGAGCACGATCTCGCGATCGGCGGTCCACTCCATGACATCGACCAGATGATCGTCGAGGGCGACGATCGTCCGCATGATGCGCACGCCGGGCGCAGTGTCGGAGACGCCCGCGCTCACCCATCCGGCGTCGTCCATCTCGTCCCACGCCAGGAGCACGCCGTGCACGCGTGCCTGGGAGCGACCGTCCACCAGCGGAGCGTTGTGTGCCAGGGTGCTCCGGTACCAGTGCAACGAGCGATCGACGTAGGAGCCAGTCCCCGGATCGTCCAACCAGCGCGCGCCATCCTCGGCGAGGTGCACGTTCAGGCGATCGGGATGGCCGTGCCCACCTCCGGAGTGTCCATAGTCCAGCGAAGCGTAGACGCGCCCGGCGCCGCGCCGCAGGATGGCGAGCCCCTGCGCTTCGAGCAGCACGGACCGCGGCGCCCGTGCGACGAGCGGCGGCAGCGCGGGGCGCGCGCAGAGGAGCGAGCGCCACCCCAGATCGGCGCGAGAGAGAGCCGACGCCGGCGCGTTCCGCTCGACGTCGGCGGCCGATCGATCACGCCCGGTCGGACCACGCGGCACGTCGCCGCCATAGAGCGCCTGGAGTGCGCCGAGCAGCCGGGGATCATCCCGACGCACCAGGCCGAGTTCGCACGACTCGGCAAACCGCCATTGTCGCAGCGATATCGCGTACTGCGAATCCCGCCTGGCCGGCAGCGTGAAGTCCGGGAGCGCGGAGAGGAACGGCGCCGCAAAGCCGTCGTCGAATCGGGCGACCAGTTCGGAGGGCAGCGCGAGCCCCGCGGCTTCGGCCATCGTCACGCCGTACCACAGGCCGCGATGCGCGAAGACGTGATAGTTCTCGCCCTCGAACCAGGTACCGTCGTCGAGCAGGCCGTGCGCGAGATGGCTGCAGACGCCGCTCCGGCCGTACACCGCCTCCTCGACCCCTCGATCGTCGCCGAGGAGGCGTGCGGAAGCGAGGAGCGCCGCATCGTTCCAGACCTGCCGGTTCGAGCCCCCCTCGTCGAACGAGTCGATGAGCTCGCGCGCGGGAACGATCAGGCGATCGCGCACGTCATCGCCACGTCCGTCCGCTGCCTGCGCGAGCTCGAGGAGATCGAGCGCGAGGCAGACCTGCAGCAGCCAGATCGACTCGAGATAGGTGCTGAAGAAGAGTCGCGTCGGACCGAGCGCGTTGTCCCGATTCGGGTAGTGCAGGTAGGCGTTCGCCAACCGCTCGAGCAGCGAGCGCGCGAGCGCGGCGTGACGGCCATCGCCACGCAGGGCGAACAGAAGTGCCCCGTGCACCGCGCGTTCGGCGAGCCAGAGCTGGTACCACATGATCCACATGCGATGATCCTCGTCCCGCGTCTCCACTCCGCCGCAGAGGGGACAGCGATGCGTACGCGGTGACCACGGATCGAACTCGAGTCGCCCTCCATCACGCGGGCACCACCCACCGATCCGCGTGAGGCGCGCCTTCGCCTCGGGGATGACGGGCTCGCGCGCGAGCAGGGGCTCGAGCTCCGCGGCCAGAGAATCCGCGAGCGCCGCGAGCGGGCCGGCCGCCGCCTCGCGCCTCGAAGCAAGGCCCGCGGCATCGATCAGGAGAGGCATCGCGGGAAGATAGTCGGGTGGCCCGGCGTGCCAGCGCCTATTCCTGTCCGGCGCGCACGGCCCAATCTGCCAAGGTGGGCAGTTCGCCGCGCAGATCCATCGTCACGCCCTCGAGCCGGCGCGTGAGGCCCTGCAATCCGCGCGAATGATATATCCAGACCGCGGGCAGCTCCCGCGCGAGCTCGCGCTGTACCTCGAGCCAGCTCGCGCGGATCGTCGGCTCGTCGGGCGCCTCGCGAATCGTCGCGAACAGCCGGTCCAGACGCGGGGTGTGATAGCCGCCGAAGTCGAGCGCGCCGCCCGCTAGCCGGCCATCGAACATCCCGGCGACGTACGACAGTGAGAGATCGCCCGGAATCCCGGTGATGAGAGCATCGAAGCGCTTCTCGCTCGCTCGCGCCTCGCCGAGGAACGACCCCATCTCGAGCTGTCGGATCTCCATCCGGATGCCGCGCTCCGACAGGTCGGCTTGCAGGAGCTGCTCGATCGCGTTGTCGGCGCTCCCGACGGTGAGGAGCGTGAACGTGAGCCGCTCTCCATCCTTCACGCGCCACCCTGACTCGGCGCGGCGCCACCCGGCGTCATCCAGCAGCGAGTCGGCGGCGGCGGGATCGTGGCGGACGCTGTCCGCGAGGACGAGCGGATTGTCGGGCGGCACCGGACCCGCGGCCGGGATCGCGAAGCCGGCCAACGCCGCGTCGATTACGCGCTGCCGATCGAGGGAGCGCGAAAGCGCGTGTCGCACGCGCGGATCGTCGAACGGCGGCCGCGCGGTGTTCAACACCATCGCAGTGGCGAAGAGCACGGGGTACGTGAGCACGCGGAGGGACGGGTCGCGGGCGACCAGCTCCGCCTGGAGCGGCGCGATGCCGGCCACATCCAGCTCGCCGCTGACCAGTCCGGCGAACTTCGTCGTTGCCTCGTCGACGACGACGACGATGAAGCGGTGGATCTCGGGCGGTCCACCGAGCGATGCCGGAAAGTCCTCGTTGCGCTCGAAGACCCACCGGCGACCCGCCTCGCGCGTGACGAAGCGGAACGGTCCGTTACCGACCGGCGCCAGGTTGAATTCCGCGCGCCGCATCTCGGCGCGCGGCACCCCGTTCAGCAGATGCGAAGGGAGGATCGGCAGCTCGGCGAGTACGAGCGGGAACGTCGCCTGCGGCGTGGCGAACCGAATGACGACCGTCGTATCGTCGGGAGCGTCGACGCCGCGCACGCCCGCGAGGTCTCCGTACCGGGGGTAGCCGGTCGACGGATCGCGGGCCGCATCGAGGGTGAACGCCACATCGCGCGCGGTGGTCGGCGCGCCGTCGTGCCAGCGGAGTGCGCGCTCGAGAGCGAGCGTGAGCGTGCGGCGGTCCGGCGACCAGCGCCACGCGTGCGCGTAGTAGGGTTGCGGCGCCAGGAGCGAGTCGTATCGGGCGAGCGTCACGAACAGCGCGTAGCGCTGCACCTGGCGCGCGGCAGAGTGGACGGTGACGAGCGGGTTTGCCGACTCGAGGTCCGCGCCAGAGGCGTAGACCACGGTTTCCGGAGAGCGGACCGGCGCGGAGCAGGCGGCGAGGCCGACCCACGCGAGGCCGAACCGGACGATCGTGCCCGGGACTCGAGTGGCCGGTCGCCGACGGCGGGTGGTTGACGAGTGCTCGCGCGCGCGGAACTTCAGGGCGTGCTTCTCCTGTTACGGCGCCTTGGCGGCGCGGTGATCCTGCTCTGGCTCGTGGTCACGCTCACGTTCGTCCTCGTCCGGCTCGCCCCGGGCGACGCGGCGGAGCTGCTCACGCCTCCGACCGCGACCGCGGAGGATGCCGCGCGCTTTCGCGCGGAGGCGGGTCTCGACCGGCCGGTGCTGGTGCAATATGCGCGATGGCTCGGCGGCGCGCTGCGGGGCGACTTCGGCGAGAGCCTCGCGAGCGCGCGCCCCGTGACCGACATTCTTGCCGAGTCACTCCCCATTTCTCTTGCGCTCGGCGTCCTCTCGCTGGCGCTGACGTTCCTGATCGGCGTGACAGTCGGCGCCATTCAGGCGGTGCGCCGCGGGCGGGGGACGGATGTGGCGATGACCGTGCTCACGACGACGGTCTACGCAGCGCCGAGCTACTGGCTGGCGCTCGCGCTGATCGCGGTGTTCACCTATGGCGCGGCGCGGTGGGGCTTCCCGGCCGCCTTGCGCCTGCCGGCGTTCGGCATGCGGGACCCCGCGCGCGAGGCAGTGGGCATCGCCGCGATCATCGACCTCGTCCGCCACGCGGTGCTGCCGGTGTTCGTGCTGACGGCCATCGGCGCGGCCGGCATCGCCCGCTACGCGCGATCGAGCATCGCCGACATCCTCCGCATGGAATTCGTGCGCACGGCCTGGGCGAAGGGCCTGGACGCGCGCGGCGTCTACGCGCGCCACGCGCTCTCGAATGCGCTCCCGCCCCTGGTGATCCTGCTCGCGCTTTCCCTTCCCGGCATCGTGGCGGGCGCGATCTTCGTCGAGACGGTGTTCGCTTGGCCCGGGATGGGCCGGGTGATGGTCGCGGCCATCGCCGCGCGCGACTATCCGGTGGTCATGGGCGCGACGGTGCTGTATGCCGCCCTCGTCATTCTCGCAAACCTCGCCGCCGACTTGTTGCTGCCGTGGCTCGACCCACGACGAGGCGACTGAGATGACTCATGTCGCGCGTCTCGCGCTCGCGCTCCTCGGCGTGATGACGCTGGCCGTGATCATCGTGCCCGCCCTCGCCCCCACCGATCCGCTGGTGATCGGCGATCTACTCTCGACGCGGCTGTTGCCGCCCGGCAGCGTCGGCGCCGAGGGACACGTTCACCTGCTGGGCACCGACCGCTTTGGCCGCGATCTGTTCACGCGAATGATGCTCGCGGGACGCATCTCCCTCGCGGTGGGCGTCATGGGCTCGCTGCTGTCGGCGCTGGTCGGCACCGCGATCGGCGCGGTGGCCGCCTCGCGTGGCGGCGTCACCGACCGCGCGTTGATGGGGCTCGCGGACACGCTGCTCAGCATTCCGCGGCTCGTCCTGCTGCTCGTCGTGGCGTCGTTGTGGAGTCCGGGGGTCGCGACCGTCGTCGTCGTTCTCGTCGCGACCGGGTGGATGGGGATTGCGCGACTCGTGCGGGGCGAGGTCCTCGGCGTGCGCGCGCAGCCGTATGTCGCCGCCGCCAGGGCGCTCGGCGTTCCACCGCGGCGCCTTCTCGTTCGACACGTGCTGCCGAACGCGCTCGGGCCGGCGATAGTGGCGATGACGCTCGGCGTCGGCAACGCGATCCTGCTGGAGAGCGGGCTCTCGTTTCTCGGACTCGGGATTCAGCCGCCGCGTCCGAGCTGGGGGAACATGATCGCGGGGGGACGCGATCTGATTGTCACGGCGCCCTGGGTCGCGATCGCGCCAGGGATCGCGCTGATCCTCACCGTGCTCGCGTGCACGCTGCTTGGGGACGCGCTGCGGGACAGGCTGGCGGGAGAGCGGATCGGGGCGGGCGAAGGGCGAGCGTGATCGGGGGTAGGAGCGGTCGTGGGACCTTCACGCGCCGCGCACGATCACCGTGCTCGTCCCCCTGCCCTCGACACGAAACGCGATCCGGTCGCCGCTCACTTCGATCGCCTCCCCGGGCGTCTCGTCGAGCCGCGCCAGCCGCGCCTCACGCAGACGTACGCCGACGCGCCACACGCCGTCCACCGTCTGATCGAGCAGATTGACGCATCGCAGGACCAGCCATTCACCATCCTCGCTCTCCTTCGCCGATGAGAACGCGAGGCCCTCGCCCACGAGCTCGATCCCGTGCGTAGGCTCCGGCATCGATGTCGCCGACCGGAGGGTGCTGCCGGTGAGCGGGAGGAGCACGTCGTCCGCCGTCCGTTCGATGCGATCGATCGTCGCCGCATCGCGCGGGCCGTGCGTCAGCAGCGCGAACCGACCGGCAAAGGGACCGAGGCATTGCGCGCCCGGCGTCGGCGTCGGCCAACCGGCGTGCCCGGGGCGCTCCGGCAGGTCGTTGCGCGACAGGGCGCCGACGGCGCGAACCAGGGTGATGGCCACCGATCCATCGGCGCACGCCTCGTACTCGGCGAGGCCGTCGGCGAAGATCGTGGCGCCCCGGACGTCATCCGCGCGCGTGACGTAGCGGTGCAGGGGCGCGGTGCGCGGCGGCGTCTCCATCGTGGTGTCGATGCTGGATGCATCGAGCGCGACGCGCCGCACCGGACCGAACGCGGCATCGGCCCACACGTCGCCGGTCGGCACGTCGGTGCGGATGCGCAGGCGCAGGCGATGGTCGGTTGCGCCGTTCTCGCCACGGACCGCGACGCGCACGAACCGGGCGGCGGCGTCGAGGGAGAGCCTGACCGCGACGATGACCGGTCCACGCCGAGACCGGGTGCGTCGCTCCGGAGTGCGTGGCCGAGCCGGTGAGACGGGAACGCGCCATCGCATCTCGACGGTGCCCCGGAGTGGCCCCTGATCGATGCTCCGGACGCTCTCGAGCATCGGCGGACGAATCGCGGTACTGGCGGGTGAATGCGTGTAGAGATCCCCGGCATCGCCCACGTCCTCGAGCGCGATCAGCGACTCGATCACGCGACCGCCGGCCCGATCGAACAGTCGCACGCCGTTCGCATCGCACTCGATGCGCAACAGGCCGTTGTCGATCGTCGTGCCGGTGACCACGACGGGATCGTCGACGGTGGACTCTGCCACCGCCCGACGGTCGATCGAGAGCGCCATCGTGCCGTAGCCGGCAACGGTCGGCACCCAGGCGAGCGCGGTGATACGCGCCACGAGCTCGTTTCGCGGATAGTGTCGTGGCGACTCGACCCGCTGATCGACGAGCGTGCGCTGGAGGATCTGCAGGGGCACTTTGCCTCCCTCGAGCGAGGCGGCCCGCTCGTCGCCGCCCGTCGACGCGTCGATCTCGGACGCCTCCACGTCGTCGCCGTTCGCCCACGCATCCGAAACCTCCACGCCAACACCGCTGGTCCCTGCCCCCGATCCCGGCCCGACCGGAACGTGCCGCAGCGGGATCGAGATCTCGACGTCCGCGACGCCCGCGCGTGGGCGGGCGGCGGGATTGCGCACGAGCAGCACGGGACGCCACGAGTCCTGCTGCGTCCGGGCCCGGGCCGGATCGTGCCCGACGACATCGAGCAGCGCATCAGTCCGAATGCCGCGTGCCTGCGCTTCGGCCTCCTCGAGGCGACACTCCATGGCACGGGCAACTTCGTCGATCGAGCAGCCGCAGAGCGTGTCGTGCGGATGGCACTGGAGCAGGGTACGCCACGCCGAATGCAGAAGGTGCCGCCGCGATGCGCCGCCGCGCAGCGTCGCGATGGCGCTCCACGGCTCGGCTTCGCGCACCAGCGTCCGCTCGACCCGTGCGTTTCGCCGCTTCTGGTGGGCCCTCGCGCCGAACGTGCCCTGAAGCGTCCAGGCGTACCCGTAGGAATCGCGGAGCTCGCCTTCCACGACGGGCAGCTCCGTCTCGCGAGCGCGCCGGCTGATCTCGCGCGCGAACTCGCCGAGCGTTCCGGTCACGATGCGATCGGACTCGGCGACCCGCGCGAGCGCCCGAACGGCGGCATCGTGGTCCGCCTGCAGCGCGTGATGATCGGCACCGTTCTGCACGAGCAGCACCCCGAGTCGCGCCCGCGGCGCGAGCTCGAGCCGCATCTGCCGCCACCGTTCGGCCGCCGCCGCCACATCCGCCGGGAGATTCGCGCCGAACTCGTATCCGGAGCGCGGGAGATGATAGAGCACGACGGTCGACGCATGGCCATGCCGCCACCGCGCGGCATCACCCGCGGGCCATCGTGCGCCTCCGTAGCCCCGCCAGACGATCGCGACCTCGAGGCCGAAGCCCTGAGCGAGCATCGGGAGTGCGGCGGGATGCCCGAACGAGTCCGGACAGTAGAGCACCGGCGGCGCCTCGGCGCGCAGCGCGCGCAGCGCGCGCCGGCCCGCGAGCAGATTGCGAACGAGGGCCTCGCCGCCCGGTATCAGCTCATCTGCGAGGACATACCACGGTCCGGCCTCGAGCCGCCGAGCCCGAAGCGCCGCGCCCAGCTCGGCGGCGCGCTCGGGACGGACTGCGAGATAGTCCTCGAGGACGATCGCCTGCCCGTCTAGCAGAAAGCGCGGCGTATCAACGCCCAGTGCCAGCAGCTCATCGATGAGCGCGACGAGCCGCTGCCGGAACCTGCCGAGCGGGAGATACCACTCGCGATCCCAGTGCGTGTGCGAGATGACATGGACGTCGTACGAGGGCGGGTCGGGCGCGCTCATGCGGTCAAGATACGACGTTCGGGATCGACGCGGACCCGGAGGAGCCGACGCCACCGTGGTCGGCTCCGGGGCGTGGCGCTCCGACCATTCGTCCGGCAAATGCGGAGGGCGGCCGCTCGGGCCGCCCTCTCCGTCACGCTATCGGCCGCCGTCCGGTCACCAGACGGTAGACGATCACGATCAGCGCGATCACGAGCAGCAGGTGAATCA
>CAYLPM010000646.1:0-4384 GCA_964385525.1 uncultured Gemmatimonadaceae bacterium | reverse complement strand
CGCGATGGGCTACGAGGCCAACTACGCCGGGACGAGCTTCGTCGCGCCGCCGGAGGACTTTCTCGGCAAGTTCCGGTATGGCCCGGAGTTCATGAACGTGCGGGGCGACCGCTCGCAGGAGGGCGGGCTCTCGACGATCGGGTTCGATGACGACGGTGTGGTGCCCGACGACTTCCTGATCGTGAAGAACGGGATCTTCAACGACTACCAGACGACCCGCGAGCAGGCGAGCTGGCTGCGCGCCTGGTACGCGTCGCAGAATCAGCCCGTCCGCTCGCACGGCTGCTCGTACGCGGACTCGTGGTCGAGCGTGCAGTTCCAGCGAATGCCGAACGTCTCGCTGCTGCCCGGCGAGCAGGACATCGGGTGGGAGGATCTGATCGCCGCCACCGATCGCGGCATCGCGATCGTCGGCGATGGCTCGTTCTCGATCGACCAGCAGCGCTTCAACGCGCAGTTCGGCGGACAGCTCTTCTACGAGATCCGCGGCGGCCAGATCGTCGGCCTCCTCAAGGACGTCGCGTACCAGATGCGCACGCCGGATTTCTGGAACGCCATGGACATGATCGGCGGCCGACGCAGCTACGAGCTGGGCGGCAGCTTCTTCGACGGCAAGGGGCAGCCCGGCCAGATCAACGCCGTGAGCCACGGTGCCGTGCCGGCGCGCTTCCGCGGGATCAACGTCATAAACACGGGGAGGACGGCATGAGCGCCCCCAAGCGTCTCATCGAGAAGGCGCCGGCCGACGCGATCCTGTCGCGGGAGGCGGCGCAGGCCCTGATCCAGCGCATCGTGCGGATGTCGAAGGCGGATGCCGTGCAGGTGTCCGTCGGTGGCGGGTACGCGGCGAACGTCCGCTTCGCCGCCAACCAGATGTCGACATCCGGCGGCGTGACCGATTTCTCGATCGCCGTCGAGAGCAGCTTCGGTCCGAAGCACGCGGTCGTGGTCACGAACGATGACTCGGAGGAGTCGCTGCGGCGCACGGTGGATCAGTCCGAGGCACTGGCGAAGCTCGCGCCCGACGATCCCGAGGCCCTGCCGAAGCTCGGCTCGCAGCAGTATCGCGCCGTCGAGGCGTACTTCGACTCGACGGCGGACGCGGGCGCCGCCGAGCGTGCGCGCGTCGCGATGACGGCGCTCGGTCCGGCGCGCGCGTCGGATGACCTCCGGGTGGCCGGCTTCCTGGTCACCAACGCGTCATCGTCGGCGCTCGGCAACAATGCCGGATTGTTCGCCTATCACCGGTCGACGAGCGCGAATTACACCGTCACCGCGCGCACGACGGACGGGACGGGCTCCGGGTGGGCCGGTGCCGAGCATCCGGATTGGCGGCGCGTAGACTTCGCCGCCGTGAGCCAGCGCGCGATCGCGAAGGCTCGCCAGTCGCGCAACCCGGAGGCGATCGAGCCGGGCCGGTACACCGTGATCCTCGAGCCGCAGGCCGTCGGCGACCTCGTGCAGCTCCTCGCGTTCTACGCCGACGCGCGGTCCGCCGACGAGGGGCGGAGCCCCTTCTCCAAGCCCGGCGGCGGGAACAAGCTCGGTGAGCAGATCATCGATCCGCGCCTCAGCCTCCTGGCCGACCCGTATGATCCCTTGATGCTCGCGCAGCCGTACGATGGCGATGGTCTTCCGCTGACGCGGCAGGTCTTCATCAGGGATGGCGTGCTCGCGCAGCTGTACTACTCGAGGTTCTGGGCGCAGAAGCAGGGCAAGGAGCCCACGGGCGCACCGAGCTCGATCATCCTCACCGGGAGCGGTGCGGCGACTTCTCTAGACGAGATGGTCGCCAGCACGGCGCGCGGCGTCCTCGTGACGCGGCTCTTCTACCTGCGCGAGGTGGATCCGCGCACAGCGCTGTACACGGGGCTCACGCGTGATGGGACGTTCCTGATCGAGGACGGCCGGATCACGCGTGCGGTGAAGAACATGCGCTTCAACGAGAGCCCGCTGTTCATGCTGAGCAATCTCGAGGCCGTCGGCCGCCCGATGCGGCTCGCGGGCACCGAGGCGGGCGGCGCCGTCGCGATGCCGCCGATCAAGGTGCGGGATTTCAACTTCACATCGCTGTCCGACGCAGTCTGAGCACGACGAACGACGGCGTGGGCAGTCGGCGGCCGTCAGCTCGCCGTGTCCGACGGCCCGTCCACCAAGGTCCGACGACTGCCGATGCCGTCGTTCACAATTTTGCCTGGATCCGTCGGCACGGCTTCCGCATCTCCGTGTGCGCGCCGCACACCGTGCACGTGAGGTACGAGCCCGCGCCGAAGGCGAACTCCGTGACGCGATCGCATCTGGAGCAGTAGCGTGACAGGGCGGCGAGCGCCTCGGTCGGCAGGCCGTGCCGGATGAGGCGCGCCACCATGTCGCCGGGTGCGGTGGCGCCGAGCGGGCACAGGGCGCCCGTGCACATGGTGCCGATCTCGAGGCAGACGAGCTCCGCATCGGGGTGCGTCGCCCGTCCGTCGGCTGGCGCGTCGGTGATGAGGACGTGAACCTCCTCGTCGCGGGCACCGCAATAGCTCCGTTCGACTCTCATGGTGCACCTCCATCAGGACGCTTTGCGCCGACGACCGTGACGGCCCATGAGCGACTCGCTCCACTGCGCTACCCTGCCACCCGCGCCCGGGGCTCCGCGCTGCCGGCAGGCGCCGGCGCGATCCGTCAGCTCGATCGTACCGGCGAGGCGACGCAGCACGGCCGCCGCGCAGTCGACGCCGTAGCCCTTCGCGATCCCGCCCAGGTCGAGCGCGATGTCGGGGTCGCCGAACGCGATCGCCGGCGCGCCCGAGGCTACACCGTCGACCGGCGCTCGGCTTCGTGCTTGACCAGTCGCAGCATCTCGTGGCGGATCACCAGCACGCCCGGCAGCACCAGACGCCAGTACCGGCGGAAGCGCCGGCGACTCTCGCGATTCGTCGCGATCGCCCGTGTTTCCGTCGAGAACAGCGAGACGGCCTCGCCGATCTCGTCCACCCGGAGCATCCACGCGATCTTCACGTAGCCGGGCTCGTCGAACGCGATGAACGCATCGGGGGCGAGGCCGAGGAACTCCGGATCGGCTTCCCACGGCTTGGTCACCGCGCCGAGCAGGATCTCGCGACCGGGCTCCTCGGCGAGCATCCTCCACCCCAGAGCGAGCGCCCGCGAGAGAAAATCGCCCGCGTCCCCCGGTGCGGCGCTCGCGCCCTCCTCGTCGGGCGTGGCCTCCGGTTCGGGCGACGTGCTGCGCATCATGAGCTCGCGACCACGGAATATCGCGCGCACGAGCCGCGACTGGCCGAAGTCGAGATGGCGGGCGACGTCCCACGTCACGTCGGCCGGCGCCTCGATCTGCGTCTCGTGCCGCTCATCCACGTCGGCGACCGGCATGTACCGGTCGAGCAGCGCATCGGGCGCCTTGCGTCCGGTGCGCGTCGTGCCCTCCGCGCGCGCCTTGATGCCGCGCAGGCACTTCCGCATCATCACGATGTCGCCGGTGGAGGCGAGGAGCGCGTAGGCGCGCTTGCCCAGCCCCGTTCGCCACGGCACGGTGTGCACGCGGAGGCGCGTCACGAGCCGTGTCGCCCGCGTGCCGGCCGGATAGAGCCCCCACGCCCACGTGTAGTCACCCTTGCCATCCCACCACAGCATCGAGCGATTGGGCTCGAGCGACTTCACGTACACGCCGACGGCGTCGTCCACCGACATCGGAACGAGGTCACCCACGTCGGCGCGCTGGAACTCGGGGATGATGTGGTCGGCACTGGGTACGGCGCCGTTGTCGATGCCGTCATAGGCATACCAGCCGGCGCGTCCACTGCCCATCTGCACGATCCAGGGCCAGACCTCCTCGGGAGTCGCGAAAATCGTGACCGCCCGCGTGGCGACGTAATCGGCGCCCTGCACGATCTCGTCGCCAGGCATCGCGCGATCGACTTCCTCGTCCGTGGCGCCCCAGCGGTCGGTGCGCGGACGAACGAGGCGCGCGTACGCGGCACCCGCGGCCACGAGGCCCGCGGCGCCGAGGGCGCCGGCGCCGGCGAGGCGAGACTTGCGATCGGCTGTCATGACTCCCTCCGCTCGAGGTGCCCCGAGTGCGACGTCCGCGCAATCCTGTCTGGACGGCATTCCACCTCGGGGCGCTCACATGCGGCGTGATCGCCGCTGCCTTTCCCCAGTATCGCCTCGGGACCGCGCGACGTGTGTCGGGGGAGCGTGGAACCCGTGTCAGGCAATCGCCTACGCGTCACGCGCGGTGGGCCGCGGTCAGCACCGGCTCGAGCACGTCTTCGAGCGAGGTCTCTCCCCGGATTTCCAGCTCGTACCTCACGCGGGTGGACGGGACCGGGATGCGCACGAGTTTCGCGAGATCGATCGGCGTCCCGATCGCCACCGCCTC
>CAYLPM010000645.1:0-2617 GCA_964385525.1 uncultured Gemmatimonadaceae bacterium | reverse complement strand
CATCCTACTCGTTCGGTGCGGGCTCGTCCACCGGAGGAACGGCAGGGGGCGCGCCGCCGCTGCGCGGCGGTGCGGACGCCCGCTGACGCGGGCGTGCACGGAGTTGCTCCGGTGTGGGGGCTGGACTCCGCGTGGCGGGAGGAACGACTGGCACCTCCTGGCGAGTCGGTATCTCGAGGGCGGAGCAGCTTGCTATGACCTTGGGAACGACCTCGGGACGCCACTGCGTCCCGGGGGCGTTTCCAAATCAATCAGGACTGTGCTGTATCCAGATCCCGACGAGGTGCAAGGAGCTCCGACCGCCTCACGGCGCCACTCCGTGCACGCTGGCGCAGCCAGCGTCGCGACGCCGCGCAGCGGCGCCGCCCCCAATCCTTCAACCAATCGCAGGTGCCCAGCCTTGCACGCGGATCGTGGTCGCGTCATGCTTGCCACCGGCCGTAGCACCAACACCTGGTTCTCTTCACCATGCCTTCACGTCCAACGCCTCCCGCCACGATCGCCGAAAAGCCGTCGTTCCTCCGCGGCATCTTTGCCGGCGTCGTGCACGATGAGCTCCTCTTCCCCTACCCCGCTCCGCTCGACCGCCGCGACCCGGATGAAGCACGCCTCGTCCGGCGGTTGATTGGCGATCTGCGCGCGCTGGTCGGCGACATTATCGACGCGGCGCGCTTCGACGAGGAGGAGCGCGTCTCCGAGGAGGCCATCCGCGCGCTGGCGGAGATCGGGATGCTGGGCATCACCATTCCGGCGGAGTACGGCGGACTCGGGCTCTCGGCAAGCGCCTACGCGCGCGTGTTCAGCGAGATCTCCCGCATCGATGCCTCGTGCGCGGTGCTCGTGGGCGTGCACTGCGGACTCGGCTCCAAGGCGATCGTGCTCTTCGGCACGGACGAGCAGAAGCAGCGCTATCTCCCGACGCTCGCGAGGGGCGAGACGCTGGCGGCGTACGCGCTCACCGAGCCCGAGACCGGATCCGACGCTCAGAACATCGTGACGCGCGCGGAGCGCTCGGCCGACGGCTCGCACTGGGTGCTGAACGGACGCAAGCTGTGGATCGGCAATGGGCACCGTGCCGGCGTGATCGCGACATTCGCGCAGACCCCGGTGGAACGGCGCGGCGAGCGCACGACGCGACCGACCGCCTTCATCATCCGCCCGGACATGCCGGGGTTCCGGGTGGTGGGCACCGTGCGCAAGCTCGGGATCCGCGGCTCGACGCAGGCGGAGCTCGCCTACGATGACCTGAAGGTGCCCGACGATCACGTGCTCGGCCAGATCGGGAAGGGATTCGGCGTGGCGGTCCACGTACTGAACGGTGGGCGCCTGACGCTCGCCGCCGGGTGTACCGGCGGGACGAAGGAGATCCTCGCGCAGATGGCCACCTATGCCGAGCAGCGCGTGCAGTTCGGGCGACCCATCGCGGGCTTCGAGATCACACAGCGCAAGATGGCGCAGATCGCCGCGGACACGTATGCGGCGGACGCCATGCTCGGCGAGCTTGCGGCACTGGTGGATGGCGGCGAGGCGGACGTCGCGCTCGAGAGCGCGTGCGCCAAGGTGTTCGCGAGCGATCTGATCTGGCGCGCGGCGGACGAGATGGTGCAGGTGGCGGGCGGACGTGGCTACGTGAAGCCCTGGCCGTACGAGCGCACACTGCGCGACGCACGCATCAACCGGATCTTCGAGGGTACCAATGAGGTCCTCCGTCTCTTCATCGCCCTGAACGGCCTCCAGGGCCCCGCCGAGAGGCTGAAGGAGCTCGGCTCGGCACTCCGTTCGCCCCTGCGGAACCTGGGGCTGATCTCGGGCTACGCTGCGTCCCGGGTGCGGAGCGCGCTGGGCGCGACGGCGTCGCTCGATAGCGAGCTGCACCCGCGGCTGGAGGACCATCGGAAGTTCTTCGAGAAGCACGTCGCCGAGCTGCGGCAGGCCACGGAGCGGGCGATCACGCGGCATCGCCGGGAGATCATCGAGCGGCAGATGGTGCTGGAGCAGCTCGCGGACATGGCAATCCTGTTGTTCGCCACGGTCTCGGTGCTGGCGCGGACGCAGGGGCTGGTCGAGGAACGCGGGATGGAGGCGTGCGCGGATGAGCTGGCTCTGTGCGACCTGTTCTGCGTCGAGGCGGGGCTTCGCTTTCGCGAATGCCGGCAGATGCTGGATTCGGCGCCGTACGACGGGAGGCGAGCGGTGGCGGCGACGGTGCGCGCAGGCGAAGGGTATGTGGTGGAGGATGCGTTGCTCGAGTTGCCGGCGGCGGCCGCGGGCAGGGTGGAAGCAGAAGCAGGTAGTGCGTAGTGCGTATCCGTTTCCGGTACGCACTACTCACTACCCGCTCCTCAGTTCTCGTTCGCCTTCGTCCCGCGTCGAACCCTACCGTGGATGTCTGTCGATGATGTAGACCCACGCCGGGCGTGGTCCACGGATGAGCGCCTCACCGGTCGCCGGCTCGGCAACCGTGCCACCCGTCTTGGTGACGGTCATCGTGGAGCAGGGATCGGCGCAGATCGATCGGCCGGCGCCAGCCTCCTCGAGGTCGACGCTCGCGCCGACGGTCAGCTCCGTCGCGGTCACGGCAGTGATCGTCTGCGCACCGACGTTCCCGGTCGAATCG
>CAYLPM010000644.1:0-9289 GCA_964385525.1 uncultured Gemmatimonadaceae bacterium | reverse complement strand
TTTTCCGGACGACGGAGCCGTGCGTCGTGAGGAAGAGATTCTTCACGAGCTGCTGCGTGATCGTCGAGGCGCCGCGACGCCGCTCGCCGCGCGCGAGCTCCTCGCGTGCCTCCTGGATCTCGGCCCAGTCGAAGCCCCAGTGGTCGAAGAAGCGGGTGTCCTCGCCCGCGACCACGGCGCGCCAGACGTGCGGCGGCAGTCGATCCAGGTCGACCCGGATGCGATCCGCCCGGTACGCCTCGCCCCGCACGAGCGCCTCGGCGCGGCGCTGGAGCTGAACCATCGTGACTGGCGGTTCGCCCGTGCGCAGGTAGAGCAGCGCGAGAAGGCAGAGCACGTACCAGCCGGCAACGACGAGCACGAGCGCGCGCACGGCGCGGCGCAAGCGTCCGCGTCTCACGCTCTGGCGAGCACTTCGAGCCACCGCCGAAGCTGCGTGAAGATGTCGTCGAAGGTCACATGGTGGTGCGGCGAGACTCGCTCGACGAGCAGCGAACTGGTGGGCATGCGGGAGAATCTACTGCCGCCGATCAGCCTCGCGGCATGGTCACCGTGAACGTGCTCCCGTTCCCGATGCCGCTCTCGACGCTGACCTCGCCGTCCATCGCGCGGGCGAGCTCGCGGCTGATGGCCAGTCCGAGTCCCGCGCCATCGAAGCGGGCGGAGAAGCCGGTGTCGAGCTGGACGAACGGCTCGAAGATCATCGCCAGCTTGTCGCGCGGGATGCCGCGGCCGGTGTCGCGCACGCGAATGGCGACGTCGTCCGGTGAGGCCTCCCACTCGAGCGTGATGCAGCCGCCCGACGGCGTGAACTTCACGGCGTTGGTGAGCAGATTGAGCACGATCTGCTGGAGCTTGTCGCGGTCGGCGCGGCAGGTGATCGCCGGATCGCCGGGGTGATACTCGTAGTGGAGCTCGCGGGCCGCGATCTGCGGCTCGATGTGCGCCCGTGCGGCGGAGAGCGTTTCCTCGACGCCGACATCGACGATGTCGAACTCGAGCCGGCCGGTCTCGAGCCGTGTGAAGCTGAGCACATCGTTGATGAGTCCGAGCAGGTGGCGCTGGTTGACGCGGATGCGTCGCAGGGCTTCCCGCTGCTCCTCGGTGACCGGCCCGTGCAAGCCGAGGTCGAGCAGCTCGGCGTATCCGGCGATCGCGTTGAGCGGCGTTCGGAGCTCGTGGCTCATCGTCGCGAGAAACTGGCTCTTCACGCGGTTCGCTTCCCGGGCCTCGCGATACAGGCGCGCGTTGTCGACGGCGAGCGCGGCGCGCCGGGCGAGCTCCTCAGCGAGGGCGAGATCGGACGGGCCGTAGTGGCGTCCTGAACCCGCGCTGCCGAACGTGATGGCGCCCAGCACCCGCTCCTGGGCGACGAGCGGCACGGCGATGTACGACGTGAGGCGCATTCCGCGAATGGTCCGGAGGTGCTCCTCGTCACGAGCGACCGCGGTGAGCATCGCATCGTGGACGTGCGCGATCAGCTCCGGGCGCCCCGTGCGGACGACGCGCGTCACGCTCCCGGATTCGTCCTGGCGCGGTGCATACTGCCACTGCAGGGCGTACGCGATGGGGGCATGCGATGGATCCGCATGCGCGACCGCGACGCGTTGAAAGGTCCCGTCCTCGACCACGAGGTCCACGATGCACCAGTCGGCGATGGCGGGGACGGCGAGACTCGCGATGTTCTGGAGCGTCGTCGCGTGGTCGAGCGAGGTGGCGAGCGTGGCTCCCGCTTCGACGAGCAGCCGGCGCGCCTCCTCGGCGCGCTTCCGCTCGGTTATGTCGCGCATGACGAGCTGCGACGCCGGGCGGCCGCGGTAGGTGAATCCGATTCGAGCCACCTCCACATCGATCGGGGTGCCGTCGACGCGCACGAGCCGTTTCTCGATCGGCGGCGCGGCGCCGGTCCCGCCGTGCAGCAATTGCCCCCGTTCGCTGAAGAGCGTGTGATAGTCGGGATGCACGAACTCGAGGATGGGTCGCTCGAGGAGGTCTTCGGGGGCGCGCGCGCCCAGGAGGCGCACCGCTTCCGGATTCGCGAAGACGACGCGGTCATCGCCGTACACGAGCACGCCGAGCGGGCAGACCTCGACGAGGCGGCGGTACCGCTCCTCGCTTTCGCGCAGCGCGAACTCGCCGCGCCGTCGCGCGATCGCGAGGGCGATGTGACTGGCGATCGTGCGGGCCAGGCGCGACTCGTCCTCATCGGGATGGTGCGGCGAGGAGAAGTAGAGCATGAACTTGCCAAGTAGCCGTCCGTCGGCGACGAGGGGATAGAAGGCCAGGGCGCGGATGCCATCGGCGGCGAAGACCGGGCGGAAGGGGGCGAGCGTGGGCTCCCGATCGACGTCCTCGACGATGACGGGCTCCGGATCGATGGCATCCGGTGTCCACGGCGAATGTCCCTCGACGGCGGCGCGGTAGGCCTCCGAGAGTCCGCGCCAGGCCTTGAAGCGCATCACGCCGTCGGCATCGAAGAGGAGGACGGCGGCGCGGTCGACGTCGAGCGCGCGGTGGAGCGCGCGCAACGCTTCCTCGTAGACGTCGTCGATCGCCGCGGCGCGTGCGACGGCGTCGGTCATCCGGTAGGTGGCGTCCAACCGCTCGAAGCGACGGGCGAGCTCTTCGCGGGCGCGGCGCTCCTCGGTGATGTCGCGTTTGATGGCGATGTAGCTGAGCGGCGCCCCCGCTCGATCGAGCACCGCGAAAGCCGAGAGCTCGATGTCGAGCGTGCGTCCGTCCCTGGTGCGGCTGCTTACCTCGCGGCGGCAGCGTCCCGTGCTCGCGAGGGCCTGGGCGATCTCGGTGAAGGTGTCGTCGCCGAGGTGGATGGCGGGGGTTCGGCCGTGGAGCTCGTCGTCGGCGAATCCGAGGAGGCGCTGATGCGAGAGGTTCTGTTCGATGTACCGACCGTCGGTGTCGACGATGGCGATGGCTTCGGTGCTGTGGGCGAAGATGGCGCGGTAGAGGGCGAGGGCGTCGGCCGGGTGGTCGCGAACGGTGAGGTCGGCGGCCGTGGTGAGCGGACGGGTGGAGACCGGCGCGCCGGGACCGGCGAGGGGCGGGGACGGCGGCGTCCTGCGGCTCATCGAGTCGGTGAGAGGGGTGGGGCGTACGGTGCGCGGGAGCACGCCGCACATCGCGTGCCCTGGACGGTGCGGTGGGGGTTCCTTGACAAATGGCGGCCCCGGTGGAAACGATTACAGTCCGCATGGCCACCATCAAGGATGTCGCCCGCGAAGCGGGCGTGTCAGTCGCCACGGTGTCCCGCGTCCTCAACGACAGCGGACCGGTGCGCGAAGCGACCCGGCGTCGCATTCGCGACGTCGCGACGCGGCTGCGCTTCGCGCCCAACAGCGCCGCCCGCAGCCTCATCACGGCGCGCACCACCACACTGGGCGTTCTCCTCCCCGATCTCTACGGAGAATTCTTCTCCGAGGTCATTCGCGGGATCGATCAGGCGGCGCGGCGGCACGGGTATCACCTGCTGGTGTCGAGCTCGCACGCCGACCGGGCGGAGACGGAGGCGGCGCTCCGCGCCATGCGCGGCCGGGTCGACGGCCTGATCATCATGTCGCCCGACCTGGACGCGCGGGCCCTCGTCCAGAATTTGCCGGACCGGCTTCCACTGGTGCTCCTCAACAGCGCGGTGGACAGCGAGGCATTCGACGCGCTGACGATCGAGAACTTCCAGGGCGCCTCGGCGATGATCCGGCATCTCATCGCGCTGGGCCATCGGCGAATAGCGATGCTGAAGGGGGCGGCGCGCAACCACGACGCGGTGGAGCGGCTGCGGGGCTACCGGGCGGCGCTCGAACGGGCTGGCATTGAGCGGAGTCCGGCCTGGGAGATCGCCGGTGAGTTCACGGAGGAATCGGGCTATCGCGGCGTCGAGGCATTGCTCCGCATCGAGCCGCGCCCGACGGCGCTGTTCGCGGCGAACGACGCGATGGCGATGGGCGCGATGAGCGCGCTGCGGGAGGCGGGGATCGCGGTTCCGGACGCGATGGCGGTGGCGGGGTTCGATGACATCCCGATCGCGCGGTACGCGAGTCCGTCCCTCAGCTCCGTGCGCGTGCCGATCGGGGAGCTGGGCGAGCGGGCGACGGAGATGCTGCTGGAAGGAATTCGCGCGGGGAAGGATCGCGCGACCCGGCGGCGGGAGACGATGGAGACGACGGTAGTGATCAGGAAGTCGTGCGGCGGCGAAGGAGCAGTGACGCGAGCGCCCACCGCACCGGCTTGAGCACGACGGACGGCGGACGGATTTCACACGCGAGTCACAGGAGATTCGGACAATGACCAGGTATGTTTTCGGAGCGGCGGCGCGAGCACTCCTCGCAGCCTGCGTCGTCGTCGTCATGCCGTGGGCGGGTGCCGCGGCGCAGACGACGACCGGCATCATTCGAGGCCACGTCGTCGATCCTACCGGAGCACCGGTCGCGCAAGCGACGATCATCGCCCGGGCCGTCGAGCTGGGATCGGAGCGAGCGGCGAGCACGAACGACAACGGATTCTACGCCCTGCCGGGGCTGCGGCCCGGCCTGTACGAACTGGCGATTCGGCGCATCGGGTTCGCCGCGCAGACGCGCAGCATCCGACTGCTGGTCGGCCAGACGCTCACGATCCAGTTCGAGCTGCAACCCGCGGCCGCGGAGCTGTCGGCGATCGTGGTGACGGCGGCACCGAGTGTCGAAACCCGATCGTCCGAGATCGCGACCAACGTGACGCGGGCGCAGATCGATGATCTGCCGTCCTCCGACCGCAACTTCCTCGATCTCGCGGCGCTGGCGCCGGGCGTCCAGCTCCAGAACGACCGGCTCGACGGTCTGCGCAAGACGTTCACCGCCGGCGCGCAGGGCGCGGAGCAGGTGAACGTCTTCATCGATGGTGCGAGCTACAAGAACGACATCCTGCAGGGCGGCGTCGCCGGGCAGGATGCGAGTCGGGGCAACCCGTTCCCACGGAACGCGGTGCAGGAGTTCCGCATCATCACGCAGAACTTCAAGGCCGAGTATCAGCGGGCGTCCAGCGCGATCATCACAGCGACGACACGCTCCGGCGGCACGGAGTGGGAAGGCGCCGCGTTCCTCACGACGACCGGCGAACGGTTCGTGGCGCTGGATACGTTCCAGCGTCGCGATCGCGCTGCGAACCCGACGACCTTCCGGCAACCCGAGTTCGAGCGGCTGCAATTCGGGGGCAGTGCCGGCGGACCGCTCGGCGAGCGATTCCGGATTTTCGGCTCGTTCGAGATCAACGATCAGGAGCGCTTCGCCCGTGTGAACCTCCCGGTACCGACGCCCGGCAATCCGGCCATCGACACGATCGACTTCGGACAGTACAACGGCGACTTCGCGCAGCCGTTCAAGTCGAACCTCTTCTTCGGCAAGCTCACGTTCGATCAAACGCCGACGTCGACCTGGGAACTGAGCTACAACGGGCGAACCGAGGAGGACATTCGCAACTTCGGCGGCTTCCAGGCCTACACCGCGTCGACGCAGTTCAGCAACGCCGTCCACACCGGCATCCTGAAGAACACGAGGGCGATGGGGCAGTGGGTGAACGAGGCGTTCGCCAGCTATCAGTTCTACAACTACAATCCGGTTCCCAACCAGCCGTCGGCGATCAGCCGGTTCTTCGGCGACTACGGCGGCGGGTGCTGCGTGCGGATCGGCTCCAACATCTCGTTCCAGGACTTCACCCAGCAGCGTTTCGCGCTCCGCAACGACCTCACGTACACCGGCTGGGAATGGATGGGCCAGCACGTCGTGAAGGGCGGGATCAACGTCGACTTCCTGGACTACGACATCAGCAAGCGCAACTCCGAGGTGCCGACGTTCGTGTTCGAGCCCTGGTTCAACAACTTCGACATCCCGCAGCGGGTCGAGTTCCAGTACGGTGATCCGAATTTCGGGGGGCGCAACACCCAGCTCGGGCTGTACCTCCAGGATGACTGGTCGCCGACCCCGCGGATGACGGTCAACCTCGGCGTCCGGTGGGACTACGAGACGGACATGATAAACTACGATTGGGTGACGCCGCAGCCGATCGTCGATTCGTTGACCAAGTACCGGGACAGTCTCTTCATTCCGCTGGACGAGAGCCGGTACTTCACCGACGGTGGTGATCGGTCGCCGTTCCTCGGCGCGATTCAGCCGAGGCTCGGGGCTTCGTACGAGCTCGATGAGGCGGGTCGGACGACGATCTTTGGCGGGTGGGGCCTCTACTACGATCGCAACTTCTACGACATCGCGATCGAGGAACAGTTCGCGGTGCAGCACCCCTCCTACCGGATCGAGTTCGTGCCGCTGGGTGACACGCCTGGGCCGAACCAGCTCGAGTTCGATGAACGGTATCTGTCGGAAGGGCTCCCGGCGATCCTCGAGGACATTGCCGGGGTGAGCTCGGTAACCGCCGAGGTGAAGCTGATTCCCAACGACATCGAACCACCGATGTCCCAGCAGTTCACCGCCGGCGTACGCCAGATCCTCGGGGAGTTCGTGCTCGAGGCGTCCTACAATGGAGTGCGAAGCCGGAACGTCCCGACCTTCTACTGGGCGAATCGCGACTTCGTGTGTCCGGAGCGGGCGAGGGCGGTGCCTGGGTGTGAAACGGCGAGAAACGTTCCCGGCTTCAGCACGATCCTGTTCCTCGACGACGCCGGCAAGACGTGGTACGACGCAGTCGCCCTGAAGGTGGATCGGCCGTATCGCGCCGGCGTGCTCGTGGGATGGGGCGCCGGGCTCGCGTACACGTATGCCCAGCGCGAAACGCAGGGATTCAACGACCTGTTCAGCTTCGTCAACCCGGCCGATTATCCGCGGCAGCGCCGGAACGACGAGCCGCATCGCGTCGTCTCCCACTTCACGATCGACACGCCGTATCTCTGGGGGATCCAGCTCAGCGGCCTGGTGACCGTCGGCAGCGGCACGCGGTACGATCGCGGCGGCCGCCACGACTGCGTGTTCGAGATTCCCGGTGACACGGGTTCGCCGTGCATCCGTACCTTCGCCCCCGGCGTCGGCGAGCCGGAAAAGGGCTACCGCATGGTCGACCTCCGGTTGTCGAAGACGTTCGTGCAGCTCGGAGGGAACGAGGCCGCCTTCACGCTCGATGCGTTCAACGTCTTCAACTTCCAGAATCTCGGCTGCTACTCGAGCACACCTGACCCGGCGAACGCGAACTTCGGCACAGCCGGATGTACCGTCAGCGATCCGCGCTTCATTCAGCTCGGTATCGAGTACGGCTTCGGACGACGCAGCACTCCGTAACCGACGCGAGATCGCAGCGCTCCGGCGACATTCATCGGGATGTCGTCGGAGCGACACGGGGGCGGCGGCACAGCCACCCTGACCGCCTCCCCCGAACACGGGTCGGCACCCACTGCTCGCATGCGAGGCGAGAATGCGCTTCCTCACTCGTGGCCGGATCGCCGAACGGACGTCCGGGGCTGGCCGTCGCGGATACCGAGCGCTGGGATTCTGCATTGCCTTCGCGTTGCTCCAGGCCTGCGGCTCGACGACTGGCGAGGCGCCCCTGCTCCCCCGCCCGGTCGAGCCGTTCGTCGAGGACCTGCAGGAGCGGACGTTCCGCTACTTCTGGGAGACCGCGAACCCCAGCAACGGCCTGATCCCCGACCGCTGGCCGCGGGAGTCGTTCTCGAGCATCGCGGCGGTCGGCTTCGGGCTGACCGCCTACGCCATCGGCGTCGAGCGCGGCTATGTCACGCGCGCGCAGGCCGCCGACCGCGTCCATACGACGCTGCGCTTCCTGTTCGAGGCGCCGCACGGGCCGGAGCCCACCGGCGTCACCGGCTACAAGGGCTTCTTCTATCACTTCCTCGACATGGAGACGGGCCACCGCTTCCAGCAGGTCGAACTCTCCACGATCGACACCGCGCTGCTCCTCGGCGGTGTGCTGGTGTGCCGAGCGTACTTCGATGGTGAGTCGGAGGTGGAGCGCACGATCCGGGAGTATGCGGACTCGCTCATCGCGCGGCCGGACTGGCAGTGGGCGCAGGCGCGGCCGCCGGCAGTGTCGATGGGGTGGCACCCCGAGCGGGGCTTCATCGCGGCGGACTGGAACGGCTACAACGAGGCAATGCTGCTCTACGTGCTCGCGCTCAGCTCTCCGACCAGTCCGGTGGAGCCCGCGGCGTGGACGCACTTCACGAACGGCTACCGGTGGGGCGAGTTTCACGGCTACGAGCACGTGAACTTCGCGCCACTGTTCGGGCATCAATACTCGCACATCTGGATCGACTTCCGCGGGATTCAGGATGGCTACATGCGCGACCGCGGCATCGACTATTTCGAGAACTCGCGGCGCGCCGTGCTGTCGCAGCGCGCATACGCGATCGCGAACCCGATGGGCTGGCGCGACTACGGCCCGCAGTTGTGGGGGCTCACCGCCTCCGATGGACCGGCGGACGTGACGCTGGAGTACAACGGCGAGCCGCGGCGGTTCTGGACGTATCGCGCGCGCGGGGCCGCGATGACGGAGATCCAGGACGACGGCACGCTGGTGCCGACCGCCGCGGGAGGGAGCGTGCCGTTCGCGCCGGAAGTCACGCTGCCGGCGCTCGAGGCGATGCACGACCGGTACGGCGAGCACCTGTACGGGCAATACGGGTTTCTGGATGCGTTCAATCCGTCGTTCCAGTGGACGGACGTGCCGCTCCAGCACGGAAGGGTCGTCGCCGGCGTCGGCTGGTTCGACACGGATTATCTCGGGATCGACCAGGGGCCGATCGTGGCCATGATCGAGAATTACCGGACGGAGATGATCTGGCGACTGATGCGAGAGAGTCCGTACATCATCGAGGGCCTGCGGCGCGCGGGGTTCAGCGGCGGATGGCTGGATGCGGCTCCGCGCTGACGCGCTGCTGCGGCGCGGAATGGCGCTTCGACGGCGGGCGGTAACGGGATCCCGGCCGCATCGGCCATCGAGGGGCCGGGACGGATCGCGAGCGCTGCTCTGCGTCCTGGCGGCGCTGACGCTGGGGGCGTGCGGGGCCGCCGGCGACGATGAGATCGTCACGCTCCGGTTCTGGGGGATGGGGCGGGAGGGTGAAGTGGTCGGCGAGCTGGCGCGCGAGTTCGAGCGCGAGAATCCGACCATCCGCGTCCAGGTGCAACAGATTCCCTGGACGGCGGCGCACGAGAAGCTGCTGACGTCGCACGTCGGACGCGCGACACCGGACGTCGCGCAGCTCGGCAACACCTGGGTGCCGGAGTTCGCGGCGATCCGCGCGCTCGAGCCGCTCGATGCATGGATCGCGCAGTCG
>CAYLPM010000643.1:0-3672 GCA_964385525.1 uncultured Gemmatimonadaceae bacterium | reverse complement strand
CATCGCGACCTCCGGCTCCGTCACGACCTCCGCCACGGTCACGATCGACGGCTCCATGACGACATCCGTCTCCGTCACGACGTCCAGCTCCCTCACGACTTCCGTCTCCGTCACGACATCCGGCTCCGTCACGACGACCGGCTCCGTCACGACGCCCTGCTCCGTCACGACGTCCGGCTCCGTCGCGACCACGGCGACCCCGCTCTCCATACCGCCCTGGCGCATCGGCGTGAAGAGATGCACCTCGGTCACGCGGTCGGGGGGCAGTCGTTCCGCGATCTCGCGGAGGAACCGCTCGCGCGCGTCGCTCATCGCGCGCCCGCGGCCGCCCGCTCGCGCGGCGTGGCGGCGCGGGCATCCAGCTCGCGCTCCACGTACAGGCGAAGGATGTGCATGAAGTCCTGCGCGTTCGTCACGACGCCGAACGCCTGATGCGTCCCGCGGTCCTTCAGCTTGCTGACGACGAACTCCGATGAGTCAACGCAGATCGTCGGCAGCTCCCGCAGCGATCCGTCGGCCTCCGTCACGAACGCCGGCAGCATGTTCCCCGTGGCGATCGCGTGCAGCGCCGTCGCGATCAGGATCGCCATCGTGGCGCGCGTGGTGTGCGCCTTCATGGCGTCCTGCGCGGCGATCGCATCGGTCACCACGTCCGGCAGCGGCCCATCGTCGCGGATCGATCCCGTGAGCACGAACGGCACCTGCTGCTCGACGCAGGCGTGCATGATCCCATCGGTGATGATCCCCTGCTCGACCGCCTTCGCGATCGATCCCGCAGCGCGCACCCGGTTGATCGCGCGCATGTGGAGCCCGTGCCCGCCGGCGGTGGACTCGCCCTGCCCCGTCATGCCGAGCGTCGTCCCGTAGATCGAAGCCTCGATGTCGTGCACCGCGACCGCGTTCCCGGCCAGCAGCGCCGCCACGAAGCCATTGCGGACGAACCACGTCATGTCGTTGCGCGCCCGCGAGTGCACGAGCGCCGGTCCGGTCACCCACACCGGGTAGCCGCCGCGCTCCCGCTCGTCGACGAGGATGCGGGCCATCAGAGCGTAATCGATCGGCTTCTCGCGCGAGACCTGGCTCGTCATGAACCTGAACTCGCCCTCGGTCATCTCGTCCAGCGAGACCTGCGCGTGCACGTAGATGCCCTCGCTCCCATCCTCGGCCTGGCCCACGGCGACCCGATCACCACCCGCCACGCGCCGCCCCTCGCGCACCCACAGCTCGCCGCGCGCGTCCAGCACCAGCGCCGAATCCATCCGCGGCTCGCGCGGCATGCGCCACTCGCCGCCCACCCGAACGTAGGTGGGCAGGTTGGTGGTCGAGAAGAAGTTCTCGGGCAGGACGCCATCGGCAGGCGCGGGGACGAAACGGGCGTCCGGCGCGGTCGCGAAGCGCGGTACCGAGAAGTCGGGATGAGAGAAGGTCGTCACGGAGGAAAGATGGCCGGCCACGGAGGGGCAAACAAGCCGGTGCGCCCGACGACCGACGGCCGGACGCGCCGTCATCCCTCGTTCAAAGCAGGACGACCGGATCCCGATCCACCGTCACCCTGAGGTCCGCCCGTGCCGGCACCTCGAACTTCCGGACGAAGTAGTGCGCCACCCTCGTGAGCTCACCGGACTGCTCGGCCTTGAGCAGGATGTGCCACCGCCAGCGCCGCTTCACGCGCTCGATGGGGCACGGAGCCGGTCCGATCATCGTGATCCCGCCGCTCGCGCGTTTCAGCAGTCGCGCCAGCCACTCGCCGCCCTCGAGCGCGAGCCCGGCGGTCGCATCCTCGGTCGTACCGCTGAACACGATGTTGGCCAGCCGGTTGATCGGCGGGTAGGCCGGGTGCGTTCGCCCCGCCATCTCGAGACGGACGAAGGTCTCGAAGTCGTGCTCGACCGCACACCGCACGGCGTGATGCGCCGGCACCCGCGTCTGAATCAGCACGCGGCCGCCCTTGGGACCGCGGCCGGCGCGCCCCGCGACCTGGCTCAGGAGCTGGAAGCACCGCTCGGAGGCGCGGAAGTCGGGGAGATTGATCCCGGTGTCCGCATCCACCACGCCGACCAGCGTCACGTTGGGAAAGTCCAGACCCTTCGCGATCATCTGCGTGCCGAGCAGGATGTCGATCTCGCGCCGCGCCACGCGATCGAGGATCTCCGCGTGCGCCCACTTTCCGCTCGTCGTGTCCACGTCCATGCGCGCAATCCGAGCGCTCGGGAAACGCTCGCAGAGCAGCCGCTCGACCTGCTGCGTGCCGAGCCCGCGCTGCCGCATCGTCACCCCGCCGCAGCGCCTGCACGTCTCGGTCGGGGCTTCCTTGTGCAGGCAGTAGTGGCACACGAGCCGCTCGGGCGCCCGGTGATACGTGAGGGAGATGCTGCAGTTCGGACACGTCCCCACGTCGCCGCAACTCCGGCACTGCACGAACGACGAATAGCCGCGCCGATTGAGCAGGAGGATGCTCTGCTCGCCTTTCGCGAGCCGGTCGCCGAGCAGGCGCTCCAGCGGCTCGCTCGCCACCCAGCGGAATGGATCCGGCGGTGCGTCAGCGCCGCCCGGCGCCGGCTTTCGCGACTCGCGGAGATCCACGACCTCGACCTTGGGCAGCAAGCCGCCGCCCACGCGATCGGGCAGGGAGAGCAGCCGATACTTCCCCGTCGTGGCGTTGCTCCAGCTCTCGAGACTCGGCGTGGCGCTCCCGAGGACGACCACCGCTCCCTCGGCGCGCGCCCGCACCAGCGCGACCTCGCGCGCGTGATAGCGCGGACTCTCGCCCTGCTTGTAGCTCGACTCGTGCTCCTCGTCCACGACGATCGCGCCCAGATCGTGGAGTGGCGCGAAGATCGCCGACCGCGCGCCGACCGCGATGCGCTTGTCGCCGCGCTTGAGCGCGAGCCACTCGTCGTATCGCTCGCCGTCGCCGAGCGCTGAGTGCAGCACCGCGATCTTGTCTCCGAACACCGCGCGGAACCGGTCGACCGTCTGCGGCGTGAGAGCGATCTCGGGGACGAGCACGATCGCGCTCCGGCCGCGCCGCTCCACCACTTCGCGCAGGAGCTCGATGTAGACGAGCGTCTTGCCGCTCCCGGTGATCCCGTGCAGCAGGAAGACCTCGCCCGCGCGCCCCTCGCTCATCGCGCCGATCGCCGCGCGCTGCGCCGGCGTCGGCACCATGGCCGGAGGCGCCTGCCGAGCGCGGGTCGCGAACGGATCGCGATTCACGACCTCTTCGTCGATCTCCACCAGCCCGCGCGCGACCAGCGCCTTCAGCACCGAGGGCGAGCAGTCGAGCTTCTCGACCAGATGCGAGACCGCGCTGCGTCCGCCCAGCGACTCCAGCAGCTCGAACAGGGCGCGCTGCTTCGGCGCCCGGGCGAAGATGCGGTCGCGGTGCATGAGGGTCGGCAGCTCGCGCCGTAACACGGCCACCCGTCGAGTCTTGCGCGCCGGCGTCGGCTCGGCGGATCCGGTGAGCAGCACCGGGAGCACCGATCGCAGCACCTGTCCGAGCGGCGCCACGTAGTATTCGGCGATCCAGCGGCACAGCTCGACCATCGCGGGCGAGAGCGCCGGCTCGGTATCGGGGACGTCCAGTATCGCCTTCGGTTCGCCCTTGCCGTCGTAACGCTCGACGTCGCCGAGGCAGATCCCGATCTCCCTGCCGCGCCGCAAAGGTAC
>CAYLPM010000642.1:0-3027 GCA_964385525.1 uncultured Gemmatimonadaceae bacterium | reverse complement strand
GCTTGGATCCCCCCTACTCGTACTCGATCCTTGCCTGACCTGGCTTGACTCTCCCCCCCTTACACCCTAAAATTCGCCGTGACAACACGCTAAGTAGAACGGCGCGTCCGTTCTCACCCTCTGGCCCTCGCGTCGCGGCGAGGCGTGCTGCAGGAGTTCAGGAAGCTGATGGGCACCCGCCGTCGAGTGGCGGGCCATTCATCGTTTCGCGGACTCCTGCTTCAGGGTCCGCGTTTTTCGTTCTCTCTCGCGAGGATTCAGCGTATTCAGGACACCACCAAGCGCGTTCGGGTGAACCGGCAGATCCGCATCAGCCCGATTCGTGTGATCGGAGCGGATGGCACACAGCTCGGCATCATGGATGTCGACGTGGCGCTTTCCACCGCGGAGCAGCAGGGGCTCGATCTGGTCGAAGTGGCTCCGATGGCGCGGCCGCCCGTCGCCCGCATCATGGACTACGGCAAGTACAAGTTCGAGCAGGCCAAACAAGCGCGCATCGCGAAGAAGAAGCAGCACGTGATCCATCTCAAGGAAGTGAAGTACCGCCCTGGGATCGATCAGCACGACTTCGACACGAAGACCCGGCACGCCCGGCGCTTCCTCGAAGAGAAGAACAAGGTGAAAGTCACGATGATGTTCCGCGGCCGTCAGGTCGCGCACCCCGAGCTCGGCAAGGAGGTCCTCGACCGCGTGTCGCAGGAGCTCGCCGACGTCGGCAAGGTCGAGAGCGAGGGGCGGCTGGAAGGCAAGTCGATGACGATGATTCTCACGCCGAAATAGAGCGAGCGTGTCATGCCGAAGATGAAGACCCACAAGGGCGCGAAGAAGCGCTTCAAGATCACGGGGACCGGCAAGGTGAAGCGGATGAAGGCCTACAAGAGCCACATCCTCACCAAGAAGGACTCCAAGCGGAAGCGCCGCCTGCGCCGCGCCACCACGGTGGCGACCAGGGGCGAGGCGAAGAACCTCAAGCGCCTCCTGCAGGCCTAGCCGGAGGAGGACTCCACCATGCCTCGAGTCAAATCCAACGTCGTCCGCCTCAAGCGGAAGAAGCAGATCATGAAGGCCGCGCGCGGCGGGTTCGGCGCGCGCTCCAAGCTCTGGAAGGCCGCCAAGGAGAACGTCGAGCGCGGCTGGCGCTACGCCTATCGCGACCGCAAGAACAAGAAGCGCGACTTCCGCCGCCTCTGGATCGTGCGCATCAACGCCGCGGCGCACCTCAACGACATGAGCTACAGCGTGTTCATGAACGGCCTCAAGAAGGCCGGCATCGAGGTCGACCGGAAGGTCCTGGCCGATCTCGCCGTGCGCGACCCCCAGGCTTTTACGGCGCTCGCCGACAAGGCGCGCGCCGCGCTCGACGCCGCATAGCTTTTTTCGCGGCAGTATTCGGAGAGCGCCGGCAGCGCGACTGGTCGAGTCCCGCTGCCGGCGCTCTTTGCCGTTTTCTGTCGAAAGCCCTCGGAAAGGAAGGGGGATCCAAGCCTCGAGACTGACAGCCTTGCCAGCGTGCCAGCCGGGAGCAACGGCGTGTGCAGTTGGCTGGCCGCCTGGCTGGCTGGTGGCTGGCAGTCTCGAGGCTTAGATCCCCCCAGCCCTACATCGAACTCTCCACTAGAATCACCGAATGACTCTCGACGAATTCCTCACGTCTGCCGAGTCTCTCATCACCGACGGCCTCTCCCGCATCGCCTCCGCGGAGACCGCCGAGTCGCTGACCGACGCCCGCAACGCCCTCGTCGGCCGCCGCAGCGGGCGGCTCGGTGAGCTCATGCGCGAGCTCGCCACCCTCCCCGCCGAGGCACGGCGCGAGGCCGGCGCAGCGGCCAATCGCGCCAAGCAGGCACTCGAGTCGGCACTCGCCGCACGCGAGGCGGAGCTCGCCGCCACCGATACGCGTGGTCCGACCCTAGACCTCACGATGCCCCCCCGCCACGGGTGGCGCGGCGCGAAGCATCCCGTCACGCTCGTGATCGAGGAGATCGAAGCCATCTTCCGCGAGCTCGGCTTCACCATCGCGCTCGGCCCCGAAGCAGAGACGGAGTGGTACAACTTCGCCGCGCTCAACTTCCCGGCGAACCACCCGGCGATGGACATGCACGACACACTCTACCTCGGCCAGGAGACGCTGCTGCGCACGCACACCTCGCCGGTGCAGATCCGCGCGCTCCAGTCGTGGCCGCCGCCGGTACGCGTGCTCATCCCCGGCAACGTCTACCGCCGCGACCTCTTCGATCCGTCGCACGCCCCGATGTTCGGGCAGATCGAAGGACTGGCGGTGGATGAGGGCATCAGCTTCGTCGACCTCAAGGCGACGCTCACCCGCTTCGCGTCCCGGTTCTTCGGCGCCACGAAGACCCGCTTCCGCCCGAGCTACTTTCCGTTCACCGAGCCGTCGGCCGAAATGGACGTCCAGTGTCGCATCTGCGACGGCAGCGGGTGCCCGGCGTGCAAGGGCACGGGATGGATGGAGATCCTCGGCTCCGGCATGGTGCACCCCGCCGTGCTGGAGTCCGCCGGAGTCGACAGCGAGCGCTACACCGGATGGGCCTTCGGCATGGGGCCGGCGCGCATCGCGATGAACCGGTACCAGATTCCGCACATCCGCATCCTCTACGACTCCGACGTGCGGTTCCTCGAGCAGATGGGCACATGAACGCGTCGCACGAGTGGCTGAAGACGTTCGTCCCGCACGAGCTCGCGCCCGCGCAGGTGCGCGATCTGCTCACCGGCCGAGCCGCGACGGTGGACGAGATCGTCCCGCTGCGCGCGGACCTCTCGCCGTTCGTCGTCGCGCGCGTTGTCGAAGCGGCGCGGCACCCCGAATCCGACCGCCTCTCGGTCACGAAGGTCGACGCGGGCGGCGGCGAGCTGCTCGACGTCGTCTGCGGCGCGCCCAACGTCGCGGCCGGAAAGCTGTACCCGTTCGCGCCCGTCGGCACCGTCATGCCCGGAGGCCTGACCATCGCGAAGCGGAAGATCCGCGGCGCCGTGTCGGCTGGCATGCTCTGCTCCGCGGGCGAGCTC
>CAYLPM010000641.1:0-5986 GCA_964385525.1 uncultured Gemmatimonadaceae bacterium | reverse complement strand
CGCTGAGCGTGCCCTCGATGCTGCCAGTGTACTCCATCTCGACGAATCCGGCCGCGCCCGTGAAATCGGGCCCGGTCGACATCCCGCATCCGGTGACGATCAGCGCGATGAGGACGGCGCCGGCTCGCTGCAGTCCACTGGGGCAGCGGATGGAGGTCGATGCGTGAGTCACGAGTGCTTCTCCGATCGGGTGGTGATCTCGATGAGCGGTGCAACGGCTGGGCCAGGTCGGTGCAGTCCAGGTGCGCCACCGGGCGGTACCTTCCGGCATGCACCCGACGTGGTCACGGCGAACCAGGGCTCGCACGCCGGCCCGCCAGCGGGGTGGCACGCGACGCGCGGAACCCGTCCCCCACGACGGTGATTGATAGGGCGGATCGAACGCCCCCCAAGGGGCGACTGCTGTGAGCATCGGGCGCCGGATGGCAGGGAGAGCAAACATGGCACACGTACACGGCCTGCACCACGTCACGGCGATCGCCGGCGACGCGCAGGAGAATCTCGACTTCTACGCTGGAATCCTCGGCATGCGCCTGGTGAAGCGCAGCGTCAACCAGGATGACCCGAGCACCTATCACCTCTTCTACGCCGACGCCGAAGGCAGCCCGGGCAGCGACCTCACCTTCTTTCCGTGGTCTCAGCTCGCACCGAAACAGGAGGGCGTCGGTCTCACGAGCGAGGTCGCGCTCGCCGTCCCGTCGGGCGCGCTCGGTTACTGGACCGAGCGCCTCGCGCACTACGGCATCGGCACCGGCGAGCCGGAGACACGCTTCGGTGAGCGGGTGCTCCCGGTGAACGATCCGCACGGCCTGGCGGTGTCGCTCATCGAAACGACGGATGGGCGCGACTTCGCGCCGTGGACGCGGAGCCCGGTTCCCGAGGAGCACCAGATCCGCGGGCTGCATGCGGTGCGCCTGGCCGAGCGCGATCTGTCGACGACGGCGCAGTTTCTCACTCGGGTGATGGGCTTCACGGCCATGGGCGAGGAGGGCGGGTGGCATCGCTTCGGCGTCGAGGGTGGCGGCTCGGGACGCCATCTCGACATTCTCGAGCTCCCGCGAAGCGAGCGTGGGCGGTGGGGCATCGGGAGCGTGCACCACGTCGCCTGGCGCGTCGACGATGTGCCGGAGCAGATGGAGCTGCAGCGCGCCGTGCGCGATGCGGGCCGCCGCCCCACGGAGCTCATCGATCGCTTCTGGTTCAAGTCGGTCTATTTCCTCGAGCCGGGCGGCGTGCTGTTCGAGCTCGCGACCGACGGACCGGGCTTCGGGATCGATGAGGACGCGTCGACGCTCGGCGAGCGGCTCATCCTGCCGCCGTGGCTCGAGCCGCGGCGCACGGAGATCGAAGCCGGCCTGCCGCCGCTGGCGATGCCGGCGGACGTTCCGGCCCGGTGACGCCAATGCCGCACGAGGACCAGGTCGTCGACGCGACGGAGGAGCACCGGTTCGAGCTGCGTGCCGAGCACGGCGAGGTGGCGGTGCTGAAGTACAACCGCAGTCCGGGCATGCTGCACCTGCTCGACACACGGGTGCCCCCGCCGCTCGAGGGAAGGGGTTATGGATCGACTCTCGTGCGCGCCGCCCTCCAGCAGGCCACGCGGGAAGGCGTCGGAGTCGGCGCGGTATGCCCGTTCGTGCGGGCGTACATTCAGCGGCATCCGGAGTACGCGGGGATCGTGAGGTACTGAGGGGTCGCGAAGGATCGAAGTGGTCAGTGGTCAGCGCCAGTCATCAGTGCGGAGCGTTGGCCGTTCACTGAGCACCGACCGCCGAACACCGATCACTTCGAGGTTGCGGATTGGACTTCGGTTTCATGGTGTCCACTCATCGCGCGGAACGACGTCGAAGTGCCCCATCATCCCCGCCGCGTGATGCTCGAGGATGTGGCAGTGATACATCCAGCGGCCCGGCCGATCGTCGACCCGCCACGCGATCCGCACGCGCCCCTTTCTCGGCACGTTCACCGTGTCCTCCCAGGAGCGGAACTCCGGCGCGCGGCCGTTCACGTCGAGCACCTGGAAGAAGAAGCCGTGCAGGTGAAAGGGATGGTCGATCGGCGTCTCGTTGACCACGTCCCAGACCTCCAGATCGCCCACGCGGACGGCATGATCGTGATGGTGCATCTCGCCATTGACGAGAAAGTCCACGCCGCTTCGGAGGCTCATCCTGCCGCCGAGGTGCACGGTGCGCGTCGGCACGACGCCGGCCTCGACGAGCGGCTCGATCGCGCGCAGCCGCTCGGGAATCACGGCCTTCGACGGAGCCGGCGGCCCCACCCGCAGCGTGGCGAAGCGCTGTATTCGCCCCTTCCCCACTCCGCGGTCGTAGGCGAGCGACTCGATCGCGATCGTCTCGCCCGACGAGAAGGGACCAACCGCGATCTCGACCCGATCGGACGGCGCGAGCAGCACCTCGGTCATCGTCTCCGGTGACTCGAGCAGGCCACCGTCCGACGCGATCAATCGAAATGCGTGGCCGCCGATCGACAGACGCACGTACCGCGCGCTCGCGGCGTTCAGGATCCGCCAGCGCTCGACCTGGCCGGCGGAGATCGCCAGCTCCGGCTCGGCCAGTCCATTGACGAGCCGCACTCCGCCCTCGCGACCGTTGTGCCGCTCCAGCCATCCGCCCGGCGGCGCGACGCGCCCCTTCCGATCGAGCTTCAGATCATCGAGCACCAGCACGCGCTCGCGATCCGTCACGGGCTCTTCGTCGCCGCGAACGACCAGCACACCGTAGAGGCCGCGCTCGAGCTGCACCGTCTCGTCGAAGTGCGGGTGATACCAGAACGTGCCCGCATCCGGAAGGCGAAAACGATACTCGAAGCTTTCGCCGGGCTCGATCGGTCGCTGCACGTCTTCCGTCCCATCCATCGGCGACGGCAGTCGGAGGCCGTGCCAGTGAATCGTCGTCGGTTCCGGCAGTCGATTCGTCAATCGCACGACGAGCACGTCGCCGACGCGTGCCTCGAGGACCGGACCGGGTACCTGCCCATTGTACCCCCACCCGCGCACCGTGCGCCCATCGCCCAGGTCCCAGTCGAACTCGCAGGCCTCGAGCTCAACGCATGTGATACGGTCGTCGTTCAGTGACATGACTCGATCCTCCTCGAAGCGTTGGACGCGTTTCGTGTCTATCGGTGCGGCGCCAGAAATTCCGGCGGCGCATTCAATGGCCCGCTCAGTGACCTGAGGAACGCCTCGAGCTGCGCACGTTCCTTCTTCGACAACCGTAGCGGTCGCAGCTCACTGTGTCCCGCGGGCGCCTCCGGCGCGCGGTCGTAGTGGGAGACGACGTCGCTCAGCGTCGCGACCTGACCCGCGTGCATATAGGGCGCGCGCTCGGCCACGTCGCGCAGGCTCGGCGTCTTGAACGCACGCACCAGCTCGTGCCCCTCGGCCACGAGGAATTCCAGCTCGGGGCATTCGCCGGGCTTCGCATCGCTGTATGCACTCCGGCAGTTGAACTCATCCGCGAGCACCTGCGTGGAGCCGCGCGCTCGGCCGAGGTCGTCCGGCAAGCCGGGCGCCGCGGCGACACCCGTATTGTGGAAGTGGTCGTCGGTGAAGCGCGGGCCGTTGTGACAGTTCACGCATTGACCCTTGCCCACGAACACGCGCAGGCCCGCGACCTCGTCCGTCGACAAGACGCCGGCGGGTGCGCTCCCTCCGCGCACGAGTCCTTCCACGTATCGATCGAACCGCGACGTCCCCACCTCGATCCGCCGCTCGTAGGCGGCGATCGCCTTCCCGATGTTGGCGTAGATGCGCGTGATCTCCTCACGCCGCGCGGTCGGGATCGCATCCCATGCCTGCCGGGTCGTAGGTTCGGGGACCGGGCCGGCGTGCCTCGGCAGATCGACGAGCGACGGAAGCTCACCGAACAGCGACTCGTACTCGTCGCGGTAGTGCTCGGCGACCAGGTGCGCGTACTGCGTCCGCGTACCACCGTGCTCCACAGGGCTCTCCAGCGGACCCAGAGCCTGCGCCCACTGTGAGTCCTTGCGCCCATCCCAGAACATCCACGGGCTGTGCGCCGTTCCCGCGATCGGCATGGTGCGTCGGTCGGTCGTGCCCACTCCGCGCGCGAGCGGCGTGTCATCCTGGAACTCGCGATCGGGGACGTGGCACGTCGCGCAGGCAACCTGCCCGTTCGAGCTGAAGCGCGGGTCGAAGAAGAGCCGGTGGCCGAGCGCGGCGGCAGCGGGATCGTCCGCGAAGCGGTTGCTGGGATCGGGCGCCAGGGGTTCGAGGCTGCCGATCCAGAGCTCGCGCAACTCGGCGATCTCCGCTTCGCTCCACCGGTCTCCGGACCACGTGCCGGCCGCCGCGCAGGCGACGGTCACGACCAGTCCCAGGGCCACCACTGCACGAATCGAGTCGCTCCGCATGATCGTCTCCGTTCTATCGCGCCGTGCCGGTCCGGATCGCGTTGGTGATCCGAACCGGTGCGGCTGGCTGGTCAGAGGTCGATGTTGAAGGTCACGCTGTCGGTCCCCGCCGTCGTGGTGACGAGGAACCTCATCTCCCACCACCCGCCCATGTTGAAGCGGACCCCCTCCACCGCGTAGGTGCCGTCGGCGACCGCGCGCGTCACCCGCGGTCGTGTCGGCAGGCCGTGTCCGTGCTGCGGCATCCCGCCATCGACGGCGATGGTCGCGCCCTCGATCGCGCGTCCGGTGGAGTCCTCGAGTCGCAGGCGGACGCTCAGGAGCTTTCGCGTGCGCAGGGGCTCGCTCGGCTCGAGCGTGGCGCGGAAGCTGCCGCCGTGCGAGGCGCGCGGTCCGAGGCCGAACTCCTGCGCCGCCGGCCGATCCACCCGTCCGTGCATCAGCATCATGATCGGCATGCAGGCGCCGGCCAGCAGCACGATTGCCAGTGCGATTACCGCGGTGACCTTCCGCCGCCGGCCCGCGCCGCCGCGCGAGGTCTCGTTCCCGATCGTCGTCATTGTCGCTCTCCGTGTGAGTGGCTCGTTGGCGTCGTTTCGTCTACGTCGTCTCGACGGGGACAAGTTGCCGCCGCGGGGAGCGAACGCATTGAACGATCGGGCTGGGTTCCTTGAACGAATCGGCTGACTTTCGAGGGGTCGCCTCGACGGGATGACGGGCTTGCCGCGTCGATGTGCGTCTGGTATGGTGTGGGCGCCCCGATTCCCCACCGCGAGGACCTTCGTGACTGCCGCTCATCCCTCCTCCGCCGCCGCGCGTCCCGGTGGCTGGAGTCCGCGCGCGTACTTCTGGGACGGCGGATTCTTCGCCATCGGTCGGGCGACCGGGACCGTTCCACCCCACTCGCATCACGCCTTCCAGGTCACGATCGGTCTGTCCGGGCCCGTGCGCTTCTCGGAAGGCGATGACGAGTGGCGTGAGTGCGGTGGCGCGGTCATCATGGCCGACCAGCGGCACAGCTACGATTCCAATGGCCAGCTCGGCGTCATGCTTTTCGTGGACCCGGAGACGCGCGAGGGCCACTGGCTGCGTCGTTCGTTGCGCGAGACGATCACGGTGATCACTCCTGCGAGGCTCGACACTCTGATCCCGCCGCTGCGCGCCTTCTGGGAGGAGCCGCTCGACGCGTGCGGCACGGCAGAGCTGGTGCTCGCCACGGTGCGCGGGCTCTGTGCCGGCCCGCCACCGCCGTACGCGCTGGACGAGCGGATCGCCCGCGCGATCGCGATCGTGCGCCAGATGGAGGCGCCGAAGATCCGCCTCGAGGAAGTGGCGGATGCCGTCTTTCTGTCACCGAGCCGCCTTCAGCACCTCTTCAGCGACGAGGTCGGCCTGCCGTTTCGCCGGTACGTGCTGTGGCGCAAGCTCACTCGCTCGCTCGTCGAGATCGGCCGCGGTGCGACGATGTCCGCCGCCGCGCACGCGAGCGGCTTCGCGGACTCGGCGCACCTGACGCGAACCTTCCACCAGATGTTCGGCATCTCGCCGACGGTCATGGTGGGAACGGCGGAGTTCTGGGAGATTCCCGCGCCGT
>CAYLPM010000640.1:0-6867 GCA_964385525.1 uncultured Gemmatimonadaceae bacterium | reverse complement strand
ATGTGCGCACCGATCGAGCTCCCATCCTCATCGGGGCGCGGCTCGGCATCGAAGGTGCGATCGGTCAGGTTCATGACCGAGTAGTGCCCGCCAAGATCGATCGCGATGCGCGGCGTCAACCGGAGCAGGACACCCGCGCCCCCGCCGATCACGCGTGCTTCGCCGGTGAGGGGGACCCGGTCGACCGCGCCATCCTGGGACAGCCACGACGCTCGTGCGAAGGCGTACGGCGTGAACTGCCCGTCGGGATCGAGTCCTTCCACGGTGAGGCGCGGCTCGATGAAGATCCCGGACAAGTCGAAGTCGCCGCCCTGTGCCTCGATCGGAAAGTTCATCATCGTCCCGCCCACGCCGAGGGAGAGCCACCCTCGGCCGAACCGCGCCTGCCCGGCGACGCCGAAACCGGCGCCGGGGAACTGGAAGTCCGCGCGCCCAACGCTCATGTACGTCGCGCTCGCGCCCAGCGCCACATACGCCTGACCGTCAGCCCCCGTCGGCGATCCAGCGAGCACGACGGCACCGGCGGCCAAAAGGCTCCAACGCGAAAGGGGCATGGCGGCTCCGGGATCGAGTTCAGTGTTTCGTGAACGCGCGGTAGCCGCTGAAGATTCTGACGCCGAAGTCCGGAAGCAACGATGGAGGGACCAACGACGGACTTGACGGAATTGACGGATCCGCCAGTCACGCCCGCTACAGCTTCGGCAGCGTGACCCCTTTCTGTCCCTGATATTTCCCCGCCCGGTCGCGGTAGGAGACCTCCGGCGGCTCCTCGCCCTTGAAGAAGAGGACCTGCGCGATCCCCTCGTTGGCGTAGATGCGGGCGGGCAGGGGAGTGGTATTCGAGATCTCCAGCGTCACGTACCCCTCCCATTCGGGTTCGAACGGGGTGACGTTCGTGATGATCCCGCAGCGGGCATAGGTGGACTTGCCGACGCAGAGGGTGACGACGTCGCGAGGGATGCGGAAGTACTCCACCGAGCGCGCGAGCGCGAAGGAGTTCGGGGGGACGATGCAGATGTCACCCTCGAACTCGACGAAGGAGTTGCGGTCGAAGTTCTTTGGGTCGACGATCGAGTTGAGGACGTTCGTGAAGATGCGGAACTCGCGCGCCACGCGCATGTCGTAGCCATAGGAGCTGACGCCGTAGGAGATGACGCCCTGGCGTACCTGTCTGTCCTCGAACGGTTCGATCATTCCGTGCTCGTGGGACATGCGGGTGATCCAGCGGTCGTTCTGAATGGACATGTCGGGATCGGGTCGACGGCGAAGGCGCGCCTCGGCAGAGGTGATCGGCGCGCGTGGAGGCGGGTCGGACGGCGCGGGAATGTAGCCGCGCCTCCGGCGCGATGCCACCGTCGCACTAGCCGCGACGAGCGTGACGCACGTGTTCGGCGATCGCGCGGAAGGCGCGTGCGCGAAGTCTGCATCGCGGTTGACACTCCGCTCCGGCCCACGATAACTTTCCCCCGCGAGGGCTAGTGAAATATTTCACGAAGTCGGGAGCGCGATGAGCCGTACCTACCTGCCGGTGCTCTTGTTGATGGGCTTCGTCGTGGCCAACGCCATTATCATGGTGGGGCTCTCCCACCTGACCATGCGGTCGCGACCGACCCCGGAAAAGCAGATCGCCTACGAGTCCGGCATGCCGCCCCTCGGCGATGCGCGCGAGCGCTTCTCCGTCAAGTTCTACATGGTCGCGATCTCGTTCATCATCTTCGACGTCGAGACCGTGCTGCTGCTGCCGTGGGCCGCCACGTTCCGCGACCTGTCCTGCACCGTGCCGCTGGCCAACGGCGCATGTCCTGCGGGCAACACGACCTTCTTCGCCTTCGGCGCCATGCTGATCTTCGTCACGGTGCTCGCCATCGGCCTCATCTACGAGTGGAAGAAGGGGGCGCTGCGATGGGACTGACGCCACGTCCCGAAACGAACACGGTGTCGTTCGACCCCAGGTCGCAGGAGGGCTGGGTCACGACCAAGCTGGACTTCCTCGTCAACTGGGCGCGGGCGAACTCCCTCTGGCCGATGCCGTTCGGCACCGCGTGTTGCGCGATCGAGTTCATGGCGACCGCCGCCTCGCGCTTCGACCTCGCGCGCTTCGGCATGGAGCGCATGAGCTTCTCGCCGCGCCAGGCCGACGTCCTGATCTGTGCCGGCCGCGTGCCCTTCAAGCTCGCGCCGGTCATTCGCCGCATCTGGCAGCAGATGCCGCAGCCCAAGTGGTGCATCTCGATGGGCGCGTGCGCCTCGTCAGGCGGCATGTTCGACAACTACGCGGTGGTGCAGGGCATCGACACGATCATCCCGGTCGACGTCTACGTACCCGGCTGCCCTCCGCGGCCCGAGGGCCTCATGTATGGGATCATGATGCTCCAGGAGAAGGTGAAGCGGGAGCGCGCGGCGGACGTCTCGCTCCGCCACGAGATGAGTCCGGATCCGACCAGCAAGCTCTACATCCCGCCGCCGCTCATCGACGAGCTCTCGGAGCCGTTCGGCAATTCGGTCCACCAGACGCGCTCGACGCTGTGACCACGCCGTTTTCTCCGGTCGTCGCCGGCTCCGCGCTGCCCGTCGATGCGCCGACGCCCATCAGTCCCAGCGCGGTGCCGCACCGCGGCGGACCCGTCAATCCCTCGGCTGAAGCGCTCCGCGCGCGCTTCGGCGACGCCATCCGGCGCGTCGATGTCGTGTGGGGAGAGACCACCCTCTTCGTCGACCCCGCGCGCGTCCTCGAGATCGTACGCTGGCTTCACGACGACGCCGAGCAGCGCTACGACTACCTCTCGGATGTGACCGCCGTCGAGTACCGGGATCTGGAGACGCCGCTCGAGGTCGTCTGGCACCTCCGGTCGATCCCGTTTCGTCGCTTCCTCCGCCTCAAGGCTCAGCTCCCCAAGAACCAGCCGCTCGAGGTCGACAGCGTCTGGCCGGTCTACCGCGGTGCCGACTGGCTCGAGCGCGAGTGCTTCGACATGTTCGGCGTCCGCTTTCGCGGTCACCCCGACCTGCGGCGCATTCTGATGTGGGAGCAGTACAAGGAAGGGTTTCCGCTGCGGAAGGACTTTCCGCTTCGCGGCCGGTTCAGCCGCTCGGAGCAGCTCCGGCAGGCGTTGTCCGCGAATCCCGAAGCGCGCTACTCGATGGAGGAGCTGTCGATCGCGGATGCGTTCGAGGAGCTCCCGGCCGACATGCGCCGCCGCCTCGCGGGCGGCGAGGCGACGGGAGAGTAGCATGGCCACCACCAGGCGCACGGTCGAGGTGGAGCTCGCGACCACCGGCGTGGACGCCCAGGGGCGTCCGCAGCGAACCCCGATCGCCGTCGATGCGAACGGACAGATGGTCGCCGTCGAGGCGCCGCCCGCCATCGAGCCCGAGCTCGTCGGCGAGCACATGCTGATCAACATCGGGCCGCAGCATCCCGCCACCCACGGCGTGCTCCGGCTCGTCCTCGAGCTCGATGGCGAAACGGTCGTCCGGTGCATTCCGCACATCGGCTATCTCCACTGCGGCTTCGAGAAGATCGGCGAGTACCGCCAGTACAACCAGATCATTCCGTGGACGGACCGCGAGGACTACCTCAACTCGATCGGCAACAACGTCGCGTTTTCCCTCGGGGCCGAACGGCTCTTCGGGATCGAGATCACGGAGCGGTGCAAGGTACTGCGCGTGATCGCGATGGAGTTGTCGCGCATCATGTCGCACCTCGTCTGGCTCGGGACGACCTGCATCGACATTGGCGCGTTCACGCCGTTCCTCTGGTCGTTCCAGGAGCGCGAGAACATCTACAACCTGCTGGAGCGGTGGGTCGGGGCACGGCTCACCGTCTCGGCGACTCGCGTCGGCGGAATGGCGGCGGACATCCCGGACGGTTGGATGGACCAGCTCGGGACGTTCATCCGCACCTTTCCGCGCACGATCGATGAGGTCGACCGCCTGCTCACGAAGCACGCGATCTGGGTCGGACGCACGATCGGCATTGGGGCCATGTCGGCGGAGGAGGCGGTGAACTACGGGCTCTCGGGCCCGATGCTTCGCGCATCCGGCGTCGCCTACGACGTGCGCCGCGACTTTCCGTATCTCGACTACGAGACGTACGACTTCGACGTGCCGATCGGCACCAACGGCGACGTGTACGACCGCTACCTCGTGCGCCTGGAGGAGCTGCGGCAGTCGGTACGCATCCTCGAGCAGGCCGCCGCACGGCTCCCGGACGGTCCGGTGAACATCGACGACAATCGCCTCATCCTGCCGCCCAAGAGCGGGCTGATGAGCGACATGGAGCAGATGATCCATCACTTCAAGCAGGTGATGGAGGGTCCACGGCCGCCCGTCGGCGAAAGCTATGTGGCGGTGGAGAGCCCGAAGGGCGAGAAAGGCTACTACATGGTATCCGACGGCACGTCCAAGCCCGTCCGCTGGCGGATCCGCCCACCCTCGTACGTGAACCTGTCGGCGATCTCGCGCATGGTCGAGGGCCATCTGCTCTCCGACGTGATCGCCATCAACGCGAGCATCGACATCGTCATGGGAGAGATCGACCGGTGAGCGACCGCGAGATGGGGGCACAGCACGCCGAGTCGCACGCCTCGCACGGGCCGGGAGGGCACGCGCACGACGCGGAGTACCGTCCGGTGTTCGTCGGCGACACGCGGCAGGCGCTCGATGCGGTGCTGACCCGCTACCCGACGAAGATGGCCGCGCTTCTGCCGGCACTCTGGATGGTCCAGGAGGCCCGCGGGTGGGTGAGCGAGCAGGGCATGGCGGAGGTGGCCGAGGTCCTCGGACTCACTCCCGCGTACGTGAAGGGCGTGGTCACGTTCTATACGATGTACCACCAGCACCCGGTGGGGCGACACTTCATCCAGGTCTGCACGACCTCGCCGTGCAACGTGTGCGGTGCGGAAGACGTCGTGAAGGCATTCTTGAAGCAGACGGGCTGCGGGGAGCTCGGGGTCACCTCGGCCGACGGCAACTTCACGGTGATCGAGGTCGAGTGCCTCGGCGCCTGCGGATTCGCGACGCCGGTGATGATCAACGAGGAATTCCTCGAGTCCGTGACGCCGGACCGGGTTCCCCAGATTCTCGCGGAGCGGCGCTGATGGGATATCCTCACCGGTCGCACGAGCGGGAGACGCCCATTCTCTCGAAGCATTTCGGCGATACCGAGGCGCGCAGCGTCGCCGGGTGGCGGCAGCGCGGCGGCTACCGCGCGCTCGAGCAGGCGCTCGGCATGCCCCAGGCCGACATCGTCGACGTCGTGAAGGAATCGGGGTTGCGCGGGCGCGGCGGCGCCGGGTTTCCGACGGGCGTCAAGTGGTCGTTCATGAAGCCCGGCGACGGCAAGCCGCACTACCTCATCTGCAATGCCGACGAGTCCGAGCCGGGCACGTTCAAGGATCGGGAGATCATGCGCTGGACGCCGCATGCGCTCATCGAGGGGTGCGCGATCGCCGCGTACGCGATCGGCGCCGAGGTCTGCTACATCTACATCCGCGGCGAGTTCACCGAACCTCTGCGCGTGATGGGCGAGGCACTCCGGGAGGCGTACTCGGAGGGCATCCTCGGACGCAATGCCATGGGCAGCGGCACGCGGATCGAGATGTACATCCACAAGGGCGCCGGCGCCTACATCTGCGGTGAAGAGACCGCGATGATGAACTCGATCGAGGGGCGTCGCGGGAACCCCCGCATCAAGCCGCCGTTTCCGGCGGTCGCCGGCGTCTTCGGCAAGCCGTCCACGATCAACAACGTCGAGACGCTGGCGGCGGTCCCGCAGATCCTCACGCAAGGGGCCGAGTGGTACAAGGGAATGTCGCTCTCGAGCCCGAAGAGCACCGGCACCAAGCTCTACTCCGTCTGCGGCAACATCGCGCGGCCCGGCAACTACGAGGTCGTAATGGGATTCCCGTTCAAGGAATTCCTCTACGACCTGTGCGGCGGTCCGCCGCAGGGCCGGAAGTTCAAGGCGATCATTCCCGGCGGCGCCTCGGTCCCGATTCAGACGGTCGAGGAAGCCGAAGGCACTCTCATGGACTACGAAGGCTTCATCGCCGGCGGTACGATGCTCGGCTCTGGCGGCGTGATCGTGCTCGACGACCAGCAGAGCATGGTGAAGCAGATCGCGCGGCTCACGCGGTTCTTCGCGCACGAGAGCTGCGCGCAGTGCACGCAATGCCGCGAGGGCACGGCGTGGGTCACGCGGATCCTCGAGCGGATGCTGCACGGCGCCGGCACGTTCGAGGACCTCGACACGCTGCTCGAGATCTCCGAGAACATGACCGGCAAGACGATCTGCGTGCTCAGCGATTCGTGCGCGACGCCGGTCGTCTCCGGCATCAAGAAGTTCCGGCGGGAGTTCGAGGCGCTCATCACCGGCCGGCGGTCTTCCACCGTCGCTACCGCGGGCATCTGATGGACGAGCCCAGACAGATCACGCTGACCATCGAAGGGCGCCAGGCGACGGTTCCGGAAGGGACGTCGATGCTGGAGGCGGCGAAGACCGTCGGCGTCCTCATCCCCCACTACTGCTATCATCCGGGGCTGCCGGTCGCCGGCGTGTGCCGGATGTGTCTCGTGGAAGTCGAGAAGTCGCCGAAGCTCGCGCCGGCGTGCGCGACGGCCGTCGCCGAGGGGCAGGTCGTCCACGTGCACAGCGAGAACGCGCGCGAGGCGCGCAAGGGCGTCCTCGAATTCCTGCTCATCAATCATCCGCTTGACTGTCCGATCTGCGATCAGGCCGGCGAGTGCGAGCTGCAGGACTACACGTACCAGGAGGGGCGCAACGCCTCCCGGCTTCGCGACGCGAAGCGATTCAACCCCGTCGAGGATTTCGGCGGCGATGTCGTCTACGTCCCCAACCGCTGCATC
>CAYLPM010000639.1:0-7933 GCA_964385525.1 uncultured Gemmatimonadaceae bacterium | reverse complement strand
CTCGGATCATGGATGATGAAGTCGGGATAGTAGGGATAGGCGTGGAACGACGCAAAGACGCCGGCCGGATACGCCGTGCTCGCGCGGATCAGCGCCGCGTCGAGTCCGATCGCATCGTTGTCGTATTCCTTCGGTGCTTCGGGCATGCGCTCCCCTCGCACGCGCCTGATCGAGTCCTCCTGGGCGAGCGTGCTCTCGGTCGGGTGCACGAGCGGATCGAGGGTCGGCCAGTTGGTGTATGCCATCGGCCGCTGCGCGTTGTGGCGCTGCATTTCGTAGGCGATCATCGCGTCGCTCACTTCGGCGAGCCACGCATCGACGGCGTTGCCGCTCGTCAGCGACAGGAACCGTCCGCGGTACGACGTTCTCGCGGGATGCGCGCGCGCGAATGCCTCCACCGAATACGGCTCCCACTCGCGGCCGATGATCCAGGCGAGCGTCCACCGCGAGACGTCCGCGGTGTAGAGTCCGGAAGCACGACCCAGGCGGTGCGGGATCAGCGCGCGACCGTGCACCAGGTCCACCACGCGGCGCATCTCGTCGAGGAACTGCCCCTTCCAGGCGGGGTCATCGTACTGCTCCTCGTGCCTGCCGGGCGGCAGCTCCGTCCACACGCCATGAATGAGCCAGAGCGGACGCTCGGGATTCGTGGCGTTCCACCGCTCGAGCGCCCGATAGAAGTGCGGTGGATGAATCGTGTAGACGCGAAGCGTGTTGGCGTTCATCCGGGCGGCGAGCTCGATCCACCCTTCGTACGTGCCATCGTCGGGCGGAAACTGGGACGGGTGTCTGCCCGGAAGCGCCGCCCCGATGTTCAGTGCCTTCACCCAGAGCGGCGACCATCCTCCGCGTCCGTCCGGCACCTCGAGTATCCGGCGCCCCGCGCGCGCGGCCACGACCGTTTGCTCGGGCCTCGGTCGCGACGGCAGGTCGAGGCTGTCGAGCACTGCCGGCAGTCGCGCGAGGTACCAACTGCTCAGCGAGTCGCCGGGAACGACCGCGAGTGCCGCCTCGAACCGCCGGCGACTCGTCGGGATGTCACCCTCGCGGTAAGCGAGCATCCCGAGCCCGGTCAAGGCATCGTAGTTCCGCGGCTGAAGCGCGAGCACGCGATCGAAGAGCTCGGCGGCGGCGCTCGTCTCTTCACGTCGGAGTGCCACGTAACCCGCGCCGACGAGCGCACCGGCATGGGCAGGACAGTGCGCGACCACGGAGCGAAACCCCGCGCCGGCCTCGGGAAGCTGCGAGGAACGGAACGCGAGCCACGCACCGTCGACGATGCGCGTGATCTCGGCGGAGGGCGGCGAGCACGTTGCTTCCGCCGCGATACGGGGGGTCTTGCCGCACGATGCGAGCACGAGTCCCAGCAGCGCACCCGCGACGCCGGTGGTGACGACGCGCGTCCGTCGAACCGCGTGCTGGCGCGACTGGCGATGCTCGCGCCGGCTGCCGGCGCGACCGCGGCTGCTCCTGCGGCGAAGCCTGCCTGACTCCTCTGGCATCGTCGAGGGCTCAGCGGGGCGGACGCACGCGCGCGTCGTCGGGTGCGCCGATCGCGCCGCGGATCGCGCGCAGCAGTTCCTGCTCCGCGAACGGCTTCGTGAGCCATTCGAAGACGCGGGCATTGCGCGTGTCGACCTTTGGACCGTCGCCGGACAGGACGACCACGGGCACGTGCTCGAGGCCCTCCGTGCTGGTGACATGATCGAGCAACTCGAGCCCGCTGCCATCCGGGAGCCCCATGTCCAGCAGGATGGCCGAAGGCCGGCTGTGAGCCAGGATGCGCCGTGCCCGTTCGAGCGTGTTCGCGACGATCGCCTGGAGCCCGTGCCGCTCGAGCATGATGCCGAGCACGCGCGCGACGGCGGGGTCGTCCTCGATCACCAGGATGTCGGGCTGCTCGACGGGCGCGCTCGTCTCCTCGCTCACGCGGGCGCTCGGCACGAGCGGCAGCTCGAACCAGAAGGCGCTCCCCTGGCCCGGCGCCGAGTCCACGCCGATGCGGCCACCCTGCTGTTCCGCGAGCGACCGTGAGATCGCCAGCCCGAGCCCCGTGCCGCCCCGCTTTCTCGTGTTCGCCTCCTCGAGCTGCTCGAAGCGCGCGAAGAGCCGAACCTGCTGCTCCCGTTCGATCCCCGGACCGTCGTCCCTGACGATGAAGCGAAGAAAGCCCTGAACGCCGTCGGCGATCGCTACGGTCACGGTACCGCCCTCGGGCGAGAACTTCATCGCGTTGGAGAGGAGATTGGTGAGTATCTGGACGACGCGATCGCGGTCGCCGGCCACGCAGTCGTGCCGCTGGACGAGGGACGTCATTGTCACCCGGTACTGCTGGGCCATCGCCCGCAGCTCGGCGATCGTCGATTCCACGACGTCGACCGGATCGAGCGCGGTGATCCGGAGCTGTACCTTGCCCGACTCGATCTTCTCGAGGTCGAGAATGTCGTTGATGAGCCGGATGAGACGGTCCGCGTTCTGCCGGGCGATGCGAACGAGGTCGCGCGCCTTGGTCGGCAGCTCGCCCACGGTGCCGCCCTCCATGAGCCCGAGCGAGCCGCGAATCGACGTGAGGGGCGTGCGAAGCTCGTGCGACACGATCGAGACGAACTCGTTCTTGAGCCGATCGATCTCCTTGCGCTCCGTGATGTCGCGAATCACGCATCCGAGGGCCGTGCGTCCCTTGTAGGGAATGGCCTTGATGATGACTTCGATGTCGAAGACCGCACCGCCCTTTCGCTGCCCGCGTGCTTCGTACGATTTCTCGGCAGCGACGGTGAAGTGCCGCGCCGCCAGGTCCCGCGATTCCGGCGCCATGAAATCCAGCGGGGTCCGTCCGATGATCTCGCTCATCGCGTAGCCGAACAGCTGGCCGAACGCGTTGTTCGCTTCGACGATCCGATCGTCGATGATGATGGTGATTCCTTCGTTGGCCGCACTCGCCAGGCGGCGGAAGCTCTCCTCACGTTCACGAAGCGTCGTCTGATCCCGCCGCGCGGGGTGTTGCAGGCGGTGCTCCAGCTCCGACATGACCTGTCTCGCGATCACGACGAGTGCCGCGATCTGATCCGGCGTCGGTTCACGCGGCCGATGATCGAGCACGCACAGCGTGCCGAGGGCATGCCCTTCGTGCGTCACGAGCGGGACGCCCGCGTAGAATCGGACGGGCGGCGCACCGTACCCGGCGCCGATCTCCGAGAGGTAGGGATCGACCGAGACATCGGCGATGACGAGCGGGTCCGGCTGCAGCATCGCGCGAATGCAGAAACCGAGGCGCCGGGGTCTCTCGCCGCGGGGCGCGCCCACGGCCGCCTTGCTCCACTGGCGCGTCGCATCGATGAAGTTGATCTGCGCGACGGGTGTGCCGCAGAGGAGCGAGGCCAGGCGCGCGAGATCGTCGAACACCGGCTCCGGTGGCGTGTCGAGGATCGCCTGGCGCTCGAGGGCGTCGAGGCGCGCTCGTTCGGCGTCGGTCGCGCGTCCGGCCATGGTGCCTACCAGCCGAGCGCCGTGCGCAGCTCGCGCGCGAGCGTCATCGGATCGAAGGGCTTCATGAGGCACGCGACCGCGCCCAGGGCGAGCGCGCGATCGACCTCCGCCCGTTGCGTCTTCGCGGTCAGAAAGATCACGGGAATCGCGGCCGTCGCCGGGTCGGCCTTGAGCCGCCGGCAGGTCTCATAGCCGTCCAGGCCCGGCATCATGCCGTCGAGCACGATCGCGTCGTATCGACTGGCCGCCGCCCGTGCGAGCGCGGCGGCGCCGGAGTCGACCAGCTCGATCTCGAGCTCGGGATCGAGACCGAGCGCGAGCTCCAGGATCAGTCGAATGTCCTCTTCGTCATCGGCGCAGAGCAGTCGCATGGCCGGAGTCGGCGATCGTGAAGCGCGACGTGACGCGCGGGCGGGCGGATCAGTCCTCAGGACGAGGAGCCGTGGGCCGGCCAGCGCGCGCAGGACGATCTGGGCACGGGGTATTCGGCGGGGACGGCTCGCTCCATGCGACGATCACCCACCTCTCGCAGCAACCCCGAGTGAACGACCGGACTCCGTCGAGCGGTCAGATGACCGAGGCGCTGCGAGCACTTCGCCAGCGCTATCGGGCCACGAGCGCCACCACGGTGGCGGCGCTCCGGCGTCTCGCCGCGCAACTCGCGTCCGCGCCGAACGCGCCGGAGGTGGTGGAATCGCTGCGCCGCGAACTGCATCGCGTGCACGGAACCGCCGGCTCGTACGGATTCTCGGCGGCGAGCGCACTCGCCGCCGAGCTCGAGGAGCGCGCAGTCCGCTGGACCGCGGATCCCGAGCTGGATCGTGAGCGTCGGGCCGAAATGACCGAGCATTTCGCCAGTGCGCTCGAAGCCCGGCTCGGCGGCCCCCTGCACCCGCGCGAGCGCTCGGCCGAATCTCTGTTGCCTCCCGCGCCTGCGGCGGGCGCGGACGAGCGGGCGGCGGTGGACGAAGGCAACGTTCCCGAGCTCGTGATCGTCGAGGACGATCCGGCGCTCGTCGACATGCTGCGCTACGCGCTGGAGACGGCGGGCTTTTCCTTTCGTCACTTCGCGACGGGACCGGAGGCGCTCACCGCGCTGCTGGCACTGGACACCGGCGGTGCCCGCCCGGTCATCCTGCTCGACATCGACCTGCCAGGCCTCGATGGACTGTCACTCCACGAGCGACTGCGCGTGGAACGGCCGGATGCGTTCGCGACGGTATTCCTCACCGGGCGGAGCGGCGAGGCAGAGCAGCTCCGGGCGTATCGCGCGGGTGCCATGGACTACGTCGCGAAGCCCGTGAATCTGCGCATCCTGATGGCGAAGATCCCATCCTGGCTCGACCGGTCGAGGCGCGGCGCGTGAGAGATTCGGTCATCCTCATCATCGTCGCGCTCGGCCAGGCGGCGTTCTTCACTCTGCTCGTGCTCCTGGTCTTCGTCACCCGTGCGCGGCGGGCCCGGCAGGCGCGCCGCGCCGCGCTCGCGGCGAGCCACGTTGCCGAACCGTTGCAGCAGTGGGTGCTCGGCACCGCGCGGGTCACCGACGTGGCGGACGCGCTGCGCCGGCTGCGACCCGCTGATGCGCTCGAGCAGCTCACGCTGGCGGTGGCATCGCGCGTGGCGCCGGAGCAACTCGCGCAGCTCGCGCGCACGGTACGCGAGGAGCGATGGGTGCGGCGCATCCTGGGGCAGGCATCGTCCCGGTGGTGGTGGCGGCGGCTCGATGCGGCCCGCCTGCTCGCGGTGGTGGCGGGGATGCGGGACCGAGCGCTCCTGTTTCGGATGCTGGCGGATCCGCATCCGGCGGTGCAGGCCGCGGCAACGGCCTGCCTCTCGCGCCTCGGAGACTCCGTGCTCGTGGAGCACGTGCTGGACACGCTGCACACGCGGTGCACGATCGTTCGCGTCTTTCAGCTCGGCATCCTGCGCCAGTCCTGGAAGGAGACCGTCCCGGCGCTACTCGAGCGCCTTCGACCCGAGGCTCCGATCGCGAAGCTCGAGGTCTGGATCACGCTCGCGGAGTCGCTGGGCGACCCCGGGTGCTTCGCCGCTCTCCTCGCGCTGCGGCACCATCCGCTGCCGCAGGTGCGGATTTCGACGGCGCGGGCGCTCCGCGGCTACTACCACGCCGATGCGGTCGTCGCCCTCAGGGAGATGGTGACCGACGATGACTGGCGCGTTCGCGCGCAGGGAGCGCGCGCCCTGGGGACGATCGGTGCCGGCGACGCCGTCCCGGATCTCTCGCGCGCGCTGGAGGATCGCTCGTGGTGGGTGCGGTTCCGGGCCGCGCTCGCGCTCGCCCAGCTCGGCGAGCCGGGGCGACTCGCGCTGCGCGAGGCGCGCGAGCGCCCCGACCGGTTCGCCGCCGAGATGGCGGCCATGGTCAGTGGTCTGTCCGACGGCGCCGTCGTGGAGCTCGCCGAAGCATGAGCCTCGCGATCGCGATCCTGCAGTGGGCCGACGGCGCGGCCCTGTTCTACTTCGTCCTGCTCAATTCGTTCTACGGCCTGCTGCTGGTGCTGTCGATCCCCGAGCTCTGGTCGCACTGGCACCTGGCCGAGGACGACCAGCTCACGCGCGTGCTCGGCACGGAAGCGCTGCCGCCGATGAGCATCCTCGTGCCCGCGTACGACGAGGAAGTCTCGATCGTCGAGAGCGTGCTCTCGTTCCTTACGCTCCAGTATCCGCATCACGAGGTCGTGCTTGTCAACGACGGCTCTCGCGACGCCACGATGGCGCGGCTCGTCGAGGCGTACGACCTGTACGAGGTGCCGCCCGCGTTCATGGTCACGCTGCCGACGAAGCCCATTCGCGGCTACTACCGCTCGCGGAACCACTCGAAGCTCCTGGTGATCGACAAGGAGAACGGCGGCAAGGCGGACTCGCTGAACGCGGCGCTGAACGCGGCGCGATTTCCGTACGTGATCGCCGTCGATGCCGACACGCTGATCGAGCCCGACGCGCTGCTGCGGCTCTCCCGCCCCTTTCTGCTCGGGAAATCGGTCGCGGCGGTCGGCGGGACGATCCGCGTCGCGAACGCCTGCACCGTGGTGCACGGCCGGGTGACCGAGGCCCGCGTCGACCGGCGCCTGCTGCCCGCCGTGCAGGCCGTCGAATACCTTCGCGCGTTCCTGTACGGTCGGCTCGGCTGGAACCGGCTCGGCGGCAACCTGATCATCTCGGGCGCGTTCGGGCTCTTCAAGCGCCAGTACCTGTTGGCGATCCGCGGCTACCGCACCGGGAGCGTGACCGAGGACATGGACCTCGTCGTTCGCCTCCAGCGCTATCTGCGCGAGCACCGGCTGCGGGACATCATGCCGTTCATCCCGGATCCGGTCGCGTGGACCGAGGTGCCGAGCTCCGTGAAGGTACTCGCGCGTCAGCGCGAGCGGTGGCATCGCGGGCTCCTCGAGACGTTGTGGATTCACCGCGACCTGATGTTCAATCCACGCTATGGCACCGTCGGGATGATCGCGTATCCATTCTTTCTGTTCGGTGAAGCGCTCGCGCCGGTGATCGAGGTCCTGGGCTATGCAGGCGTGATCATGGGGCTCGCGCTGGGAATCGTGGACCTGCAGTTCGCGTGGTTGTTCTTCTCGGTCGTGGTGCTGTACGGGATGCTGCTGTCGGTCTGGGCGATCCTGCTAGAGGAGGTGAGCTTCCGGCGCTACACGCGGCGCATCGACGTGATTCGATTGCTCATCAACGCGGTCGTGGAAGCGTTCGGGTACCGGCAATTGACGCTGCTGTTCCGTCTGCAGGCGTTCTGGAAGCTGGTACGCGGCGAGCGAGGGTGGGGGTCGATGAAGCGCGAAGGGTTCGGCGTGCGGGCAGCGAAGGGCGCGCCGGCGTCGAGCTGACGCGGGCTTCCGGAACCCGGCTGGTGTGACCGCAGACCTTGACCGCAGACCTTGACCGCAGACGTTGACCGTAGACGTTGACCGCAGACGTTGACCGCAGACGTTGACCGTAGACCCTGACCGCAGAGGAACGCGGAGGAAACGGCGAGGAACGCAGAGGACGGCACACCGGTCGGAGTTCTGCCCGCTACGAGCCCGGACGACTGCTTTGGAAACGGCGTCGGGACGCAACGGCTTCCCGAGGTCGTTCATTCAATCATTCCGGGCTCGTGGCGGTCGGGAGCTCCTTCGGGTGCTGTCCTGTGCGATCCTCCGCGCCAACCTCTGCGAACCTCTGCGGTTCAATGCAGTTCAAATGCAGTTTCACCTGCCATCGACGACTCGGAGTCAGTCCGCTAGTCCGCGCGCAGCACGGTGACCGGATCGACCCCCGCCGCCCGCCGCGCCGGCAGCCAGCTCGCCGCGGCAGCGCTCGCGATGAGCACCAGCACGACCGCCCCGAGCGTGAAGGGATCCACCACGCTCACGCCGAACAGCTGACTCCGGAGCACCCGCCCGAGCCCGAGCGCGGCGACGATACCGAC
>CAYLPM010000638.1:0-3115 GCA_964385525.1 uncultured Gemmatimonadaceae bacterium | reverse complement strand
AACTGCGCCGCGAACGGCTCGGACGCGCTCAGACCCCAGGCGTTCAAGTGCTCCTCGACGCGCTCGATCCCGCCGGCGAACAGGTTGTTCAGCGATGCCCGATAGCGCGGCAACGACTCGGTGAATTGTCGCAGCGAGCCGCCGACCACGAGGGCTATCCCCACCAGGACGCTCAGCGCCGCGAGGAGCGTCAGCACCACCGCCAGGGCGATGGGGACGTGCCGGACGCGCAGCCAGTTCAAGAGCGGCAGGCTGATCATCGCGATGAACAGCGCGCTGAGGAACGGAAGGAACAGGCTCGCCGCGGCCTTCATCCCGGCGATCACGACCACCGTGCTGGCCACGATCAGCAGGATCCTCGCCCCGGTATCCTGAGTGTGCTCGCGTGTCATCGCCCCATGCTAGCCGAAAACCCGGCGGGCGGTCGGGTCAGCGCGTGGACAGCGCCTGGATCAGGGCCCGAGCCTTGTCCATCGTCTCTCGGTACTCTGCCTCGGGCCTCGAGTCGGCGACGATGCCTGCGCCCACCTGGAGCACTCCGCGGTTGCCGTGGAGCACCAGCGTCCGGATGGCGATGCAGAGGTCCATGTCGCCCAGGAAGCTGAAGTAGCCGATCGCGCCGGCGTAGGGCCCGCGGCGCAGCGGCTCCAGTTCGTCGATGATCTGCATCGCGCGCACCTTCGGGGCGCCCGAGACGGTTCCCGCCGGGAACGTGCTCGCGAACAGGTCGAAGGCGTCGCAGTCGTCGCGCAGGCGGCCCTCGACGTCCGAGACCAGGTGCATCACGCGGGAGTAGCGCTCGACGTCGAGGTATCGGAGAACACGGAGAAGAGGCTGGACGAGTACTTCGTGGTGCGTACTGCTTGAGTGGCGTGGATGCCACTACCCAGCGGCGATGGACACGTCCAGGGCGCTCGAGCGAAATCCGGCACTCGATACGCGTTGCATCCTGCTGACCTCCCCATGTTCCGCCTTCATCCTTCGTCTGAATCACTCGTGGAGCCTTTGTCGTGAAGTCCCTTCCGGAAACGCTCGGTGCGCTAAGGCGCAGCGAGCATGGCAAGCCCGAGCGCCAGCGGCGGACCGTGAAGGACGAGCTGCGCCAGAACCTCTTGCGCCGGCTCGCCGGCCGTGACGATAGACCCCTGTTCGAGGGCGTGCTGGGGTACGAAGAGACCGTCATGCCGCAGATCACGAACGCGATCCTGTCGCGGCAGAACTTCATCCTGCTCGGTCTCCGCGGGCAGGCCAAGTCGCGCATCCTTCGGTCGCTCACCACGCTCCTGGATGAGGCCATCCCGATCGTCGCCGGGAGCGAGGTCAACGACAACCCGTTCGCCCCGATCTCGAAGTTCGCGCGCGCGCTCCTCACCGAAGGGGGAGACGACACTCCGATTGCATGGGTCGGTCCCGAGAGCCGCTTCGTCGAGAAGCTGGCGACGCCCGACGTGACGATCGCCGACCTGATCGGCGACGTCGACCCGATCAAGGCGGCGCGTGGCGGACACCTGCTCTCCGACGAGCTCACGATCCACTACGGGATGCTTCCGCGCGCGAACCGCGGGATCTTCGCGCTGAACGAGCTCCCCGACCTCGCGGGCAAGGTGCAGGTCGGTCTCTTCAACATCATGCAGGAAGGGGATGTCCAGATCAAAGGCTATCCGATCCGGCTCCCGCTGGACGTGCAGCTCTGCTTCACCGCGAACCCCGAGGACTACACGGCGCGCGGCAAGATCATCACGCCCCTCAAGGATCGCATCGGCAGCGAGGTGCTGACGCACTATCCCGAGACGATCGAGCTCGGGATGGACATCACCCGCCAGGAAGCGTGGATCGCGCGCGAGGATCGCGAGGTGCGGATCCCCGACTTCGTCTCCGAGGTGATCGAGCGCGTGGCGTTCGAGGCCCGCACCGACCGCCGCATCGACAAGCGGTCGGGCGTTTCCCAGCGGATGCCGATCTCGGCGCTCGAGAACGTCGTGTCGAGCGCCGAGCATCGCGCGCTCCGGGTGCGCGAGAAGGAGATCGTGCCGCGCATCTCCGACATCTACTCCGCGCTCCCGTCGATCACCGGGAAGATCGAGCTCGAGTACGAGGGCGAGCTCGTGGGCGCGTACGCCATCGCGCGCGAGCTGATCCGGCGGGCGGCGGACGGCACGTTCCGCGAGCGGGCCGGTGACGCCGACACCGACGACATCGTGATGTGGTTCGACGCCGGCGGCGCGCTCCAGGTCGAAGAGGACGCGGCCGCCGCGATCGTGTGCAAGGGCTTCGAGGTCGTGCCGGGGCTGATCGAGCTGGTGCGCGACACCGGTCTCGCGGAGCGCGGCGACGCGGCGACCACCGTGGCCGCGTGCGAGCTGGTGCTCGAGGCACTCGTCGCACGGAAGAAGATATCGCGGTCGGATGGCGGGAAGTACGGACGGGCACAGCCGGAGCAGCGACGCCGGCCCGGCGGCGGCGGGCAGGACCTGTTCGGAGGCGGGCTGTCGGCGTAGCATGAGCGGGACCCGCGGAGCTCGGGTGGCGATCACGGTTCGTCGCGCGACGCTGGCCGATCTGCCGGCCGTGCTCGAGATGCGGCTGGCCCTGCTGCGAGAGCACGGGGACAACCGCGTGTATCGGCGGTTGCGGGCGGACGCGGAGGAGCGGGCGGAGCGGCTCTACTCGGCGCAACTGCAGGCGACCAACGAAGTGATCTTTCTCGCCGAGCGCGGACGGGAGGTCGTAGGGATCCTGCGGTGCGTGCTGTCGGCCGGATCGCCGCTGCTGTCACCGGCGCACTACGGCTACGTGTCGTCGGCCTTCGTCCGCCCGACGGCGCGCCGCGCGGGTGTGCTGCGCCTGCTCCTCGATGCGGCCGAGACGTGGTGTGGTGAGCGCGGACTGACGGAGATGCGGTTGCACAACGCGGCAAACAACCCCACCGCGAACGCGGCCTGGGACGCCATGGGGTTCGAGATCGTGGAGTACCTGAGGGTACGGGAGATCCGACTCGAGAGCGGAGGCGGAGGGGAGTGAAGTGATCGGTGCTCAGTGGCCGGTCATCGGTTGTCGGTAGCTGTCAGGGCACACTCAGCCCCGCCTTGGCCTGTCTGACCACAGTTCACTGACC
>CAYLPM010000637.1:0-3115 GCA_964385525.1 uncultured Gemmatimonadaceae bacterium | reverse complement strand
TCGGCGAAGCCGCGGATGAAGTACCGGCCCGGCGGCATCGTCGGGGGGATCTGCACGGGAAGCCGGCGCGTGGCCGTCGCCGCCGTCGGGACCACCTGAATGGAGTCGCCACCCATCGGCGTCGAGGACGCCGTCAGGATGCTGTCCGTGAAGAAGCGGTACCCGACCATCGCCAGCCCCGAGGAGTCGGAGGCCACGACGGTGACCGAGTCGACGAGCGTACCCGGCCGGATCGTGCGGTTGGACGTCGGCTGCGTCACCTGGACGCGCGGACTGGTGGTGTCGTAGGCGGTGAGGACGACCTGCGCGAAGGCGACGTTCTGGCGCCCGTCGACCGCGTAGGCGACGATGCGGATCTGCTGACCCGATCGCAGGCCGACGAGCGGCACCGGGAGCTGGCGCGTGTACTGCGTGGTCGCGACCGTGAACGTGGTCGAGTCGTTGCGCACGGCGACGCCATCGACGAACACGGTGTCGATGACGGACTTCAGCGACAGCGTGTGCGACGCCCGCACCTCGGCGATGAGGGAGCTCCCGACGCTCACCGAGTCATTGGTGACGTTCGGGACGGTGATGGTGAGCGACGGCGGCAGAAAATCGCCGCCGCCGCCCGTCCCGGTCCCGACCGTCGTGCGCCGGCTGTCGCAGCTCGCGAGCGCGCCGGCGGCGAGTATCGTGAGCGCGCCGAGCGCGGCGCGCGTGAATGAGTGTCGCATCTGTCGCCTCGTGTCGGATCAGCGTCCCGAGCCGTTGCCGGACCCGGTGATGTCCTGGTCCTCCACGATGTGCGGCGTGAGGAGGACGAGCAGATCCTGTTTGACTTCTCGTGTGACCGTGCGTCCGAAGAGCTTGCCGATCAGTGGCAGATCGACGAGCAGGGGGATACCAGACTTGGAGACGGTGACCTGTGTGACGGTGAGGCCACCGATCACGGCAGTCTGGCCATCCGCCACGAGAACCCGTGACGTCGCCTGCTGCTTGTCGATCGCGAACCCGACGTCCGTCCCGGCCTCGGCGAGGCCCGACCGTTCGGCGGAGAGCGACATCAGGATCTGGCGGTTGTTGGTGACCTGCGGCGTGACGGTGAGAATGATCCCTGCCTCGCGGAATTCGACCGTCGCCACCGGGAAGGCCGAGCCGCCCCCGCCGCCGCCGCCCGTTCCTGCATCGATCACGCGAACCGGGATTTCCTGGCCGACGAGAATGCGCGCCTGGTGGTTGTCGAGCGTCGTGATGTGCGGCTCGGCCTGCACATCGGCGAGCTGCACTTCCTGCAGCGCGTCGATGAACGCCGTGAGATCGAACTTGCCGAGCGCGGTCGAGAAGATCAGTTGCAGCGCCGGGCTGGGCACGCGCTGGTTGGCGTTGCCGAGCGCCGAGAGCGAGTTCCCGCCGAGATCGATGATGTTGACGTCCTGCGAGAACGGCTCGCCGCCGCCGATCGCGTCGGGGATGCCGTCGCCGTCGGTGTCGATCGCCGTGAAGGTCGTCGGATCGACGCGCTGCACCAGGCGGTTGAAGAACTGGCGCTGCGTGCCCAGGTCGTAGCTGATGCCGATGTCCTCGATGTCGGTGCGGTTGACGAGGATGATCTTCGCCTTGATCGCGATCTGCGGCGTCCGGATGTCGAGGCCCTGGACGTAGGCGAGGATGTCCTCGAGACGCGACGGGACATCGGTGATGAGGAGCGAGTTCGTGGCGCTGTCGGCCACGATCGAGCCGCGCTGCGTGCAGCCGCCGCGCCCCGCGGAGGAGGTGGCGGCGCCGGACGACCCTGCCGGACCGGCGGCGCTGGCGCCGCAGTCGCGCGACAGCAGAGTGCCCACCGTGGGCACCAGCGAATGCGCGCGGGCGAAGTTGACCTTCACCAGCCTCGTCTCGAGCGGCTCGAGCGCCTGCTTGGCGAGGATGTTGGCGTAGCTGTCGACGGTGATGATCCCGCTGCGGGGATCCTCGGCCGCCGCGAGGTTGCGCGAGGCGAGAATCGTCTGGAGCGCGACGTCCCACGGCTGGTCGTGAATCTCCGCCGTCACCGTGCCCTCGACGCCAGACCCGACGACGATCGTGCGGTTCGCGAAGCTGGCGATGAACTTGATGACTTCGGCGATGTCCATGTCGGTGTAGGTCACCGTCATGCGCGGTTGCTGCTGGAGCATCTCGACCGGCCGGGACCTGCTGCGGCCGACCATCGGCATCGTCGTGCTCGCGACCGGCTGGCGCGTGTTGGCGGCCGGCGTGACAGGCGGCCTCGCGGCGGGCGCGACGGCGACGGCATCAGCCGCGGCCGAGCGGGTAGTGCCGGCGGCGACATCGCTGCGCCTCGTGTTACCAGTCGACCAGGCGGCGAAGTCCTGCGCGTCGCCGGCGACGGCGACGCGAATCTCCGTGCTGCCGCGCACGACGCTGTAGCGACGCGCCCCATCGAGCTCGAGGACGACGCGGACGACGTCCGCGGCGTTCTGCGCCGTCCGGATGTTGGTGATACCGCCACGCGCGACCCGATCGTACGGGGCGGCGCGCATGCGCAGCCGCGCACCGTGCACGTCGAGCACCACGCGGTGCGGACCCGTGAGCGCGAAGTCTTTCACCTCGACGTCGCCGTCGATCGCGATCACGACTTCGGCCCGGCCGTAGGCCGGGACGATGCTCAGCGCCGTGACGGAGCCCTCGGCGGGACTCGTCGTCTGCAGGGCGCGGAGCTCACCCGCGCCGACGCCCAGCGCGACCGCGGCCATCGCGGCCAGCGTCCAGACTCGGTTCATCGGTTGGTCCTCGTGGCGGTAGTGTCACCCAGGATCAGCGCCTGCTGGCGGCTGAACCCGAACTCTTCGATCGTGACGGTGACCTGCTTGGGCAGAATGTGCGTGACGCGCACGCGGCCGAGCACGTTGCCGACGGCCACGCGATAGAGCTCGTTGGTCGAGATGTCCCGCAGCGTCGCCAGCGAGCGGCGGCCGGTGGGATCGTAGATCACGCCGATCAGGCGGAGATCGGTGATCACGGGACGCAGCTCACCCGTCTCCATGAGCGACACGAACGGATCGCGGCGGTTGCCGGACTCGTAGCGGAAGATCTCGCGCATCAGCACGAGCTCGCCCGACGCGCCCGGCAGCTC
>CAYLPM010000636.1:0-21970 GCA_964385525.1 uncultured Gemmatimonadaceae bacterium | reverse complement strand
TCGAGACGAGGAACGCGAGCGCCGGCGACGCAATCCACAGCGCGATGAGCGGCAGCACCGACCAGAGCTCCCACACCGGCCAGGTGAGCTCCGCCGCGGTGCCCGCACGCGTGAGCAGGACGGCGCGGCCCGCGACGATGACCAGTATTCCGGCGGCGAGCACCACCGCGGGGCGCATCCCCCGCCACACCGCGCCCGCGCTTCCCGAGGTCGTCCGCTCCGTGTGCGATGCCGTCTGCCACTCGAGCAGGTTGCGCCGGGAGATGAACAGCCGCCAGAGCGTTCGCGCGATCGCGTCCGCGGATACCCAGGCCAGATGCGGCAGAAAAATGACGGCGAGAATGATCTGCATCGCGCTCGTCGTCGAGTCGCGGAACACGGCCCCATAGTACGCGCGCCACGACTTGTCGAGCGGCGGGCGGAGCGCGGCGAGCAGGAGCGCGATGATCCACGGCGCGGCGATCGCCGCCAGCGCCAGTGCAGTCCAGCGCAGCGGCGATCCCGGCAGCACGGTCCATCCGGCCACCAAGAAGAGCAGGTGCGCGATCTCCACGATGCTGCGCCGGAGGTTGTCGAGGATCTTCCAGCGTGACAGGATCGAGAGCCGGTTTCGCTCGGGCCCGTCGGGGCCCGGCACGTGCGGCGTCAGCCAGCCGAGGAGTTGCCAATCGCCCCGGATCCACCGGTGCAGGCGCCGGGCGTAGGTCAGGTATCGCGCGGGATAGTCGTCGTAGACCTCGATGTCGGTGGCCAGGCCGGCACGCGCGTAGTTCCCCTCGATCAGATCGTGGGAGAGCAGCGTGTTCCGCGGGAACCGGCCGCGCGTCGCGCGCTCGAAGGCATCGACGTCGTAGATGCCCTTGCCGGTGTAGCTCCCCTCGCCGAACAGATCCTGGTAGACATCGGACACCGCGGTCGTGTACGGGTCGACGCCGGGATGGCCGGAGTGGATGACCGCGAAGCGCGACCGGAACGCGCTCGGCAGGGCGACGCTGACGCGCGGCTGGATGATCCCGTACCCGCGTACGACGTAGCCGCGCGCGGCATCGTAGACCGCGTGATTGAGCGGGTGCGCGATCGTGCCCACGAGCATCGCCGCGGCATCCGGCGGCAGCACCGTGTCGGCATCGAGCGTGATCACATAGCGCACGCTGCGGATCGGGTCCACGTCGCCGACGATCGTGGAGAACGCGGAGTCGTCGGTCCCGCGAACGAATCGATTGAACTGCGCCAGCTTGCCACGCTTCCGCTCCCACCCCATCCAGACCCGCTGCGCCGGATTCCATCGTCGCGGACGATGGAAGAGGAGGAAGGGTCCGCCTGCCCCACCGGCGTACCGTGCGTTGAGCACGCGCGTGCCCTCGACCGCAGCGGCGATGATCGCCTCGTCCTCCTCGCGCGTTTCCGTGGGAGCGTCGGTGAAATCGCTGAGGATGGCGAAGTGGAGGTTCGGGCCGCGATTGGCGAGAAACTGCACCTCGAGATGCTCCAGCGCCTCACGCACGGCTTCCACGCCGCCGAAGAGCGTCGGGACCACCACGATGGTGCGAAACGACTCCGGGATGCCGCTCTCCCTGAACTCGAGCTTCGGGAGCGTCCGCGGGGGAAGGAAGGCCGTGACCACCTGGCTGACGAATCGCACGGCGATGTCCCAGGCCGGGATGAGCGCGAGCAGCGCCACCGGCAGCCATGCGGCGCGAGCAGCGGCTCCGCCCAGCCAGAAGAGCGCCGCCAGCGCGACGACCGACCCGGCCAGGATGCCACCGACGAACACGACGTTCGGATGCCGCAACACCCATCGGTGGACGCTCTCCCCCGTCGCCGGGTGATACTGCATCTCGCGCTCCAGCCGCGAGAGACCGTCGTCGATCAGGTAGTAGCCGACGTGCGTGTGCCGAGCATCGGCCGGCAGATGGCGGGCTTCCGCTTCGGCGAGCTCGATGGCGCGGCACGCCACATCGTCCTCGCGATGGCGCGTCCGCTTCGCGATGCGTTCCACCACGTGCCGGTACCGATCGCGGGTGGCAAACGTCATTCGCGCGTAGAACCCGGACGGATCCTTCCGCAGCGCCGCCTCCATCCGGCTTTCCCGCTCGACGAACGAGCGCCAGTCCATCTGCGCAATGGCGCGCAGGCTGGTGATGCTGTTCGCCATCCCGACGTGCGTGAGGGCGAGGTGCTCGGTCGAGCGCGCACGCGCCTCATCCGCACTCGTGCCTTCCTCGGCGAGCCACGGCTCCAGCCAGGCGAGCGGCGTGAACGCCGCGTTCTCCACCCGGATCCGGTGCAGGAACTGCGATACGAAGTTCGGCGTGAGGGGCGGATGATCGCGCAGGAACTCCCTCAGCGCGGCGCCGAGCGCGTCGGCTCCCTCCCCCTGCGCGGCAATGAGCCGGCCGGCCCACCACTCCGCCCGTTCGGTCTGGTCGAGCCGCTGCAGCGTCCGCAGCGTCATGCGCCTGATGTTCTCGATCAGACCGAGCCGCAGCATCGCCGGTAGCGCCCAGAGCTCGCCGAGCGAGATCGGCACGCGTTCCTGGAAGGCGCCGACGAAGCGGTCGACGTTCTCGACGCTGATCCGCCCTTCGGTGTGGGAGATCAGGGTAATCGCGATTTCGTACACACGGGGATACCCGGCGAGCTGTCCGTTCACGAGCTCCGGCAGCTCGCGGTAGTAGCTCCGCGGGAGGCTCTCGCGCACCTCGCGGATGTGCTCGAGAATCACGTGGTAGTTGTCGAGCAGCCACTCCCCCGCCGGTCCCACGTCGCGCGATGACGCCGTGGCCGCCGCGAGTCGCTCGTGGCCGGCCTCGAGGATGTCGCGCGTCTCCCGCAGACGGGCGAGCAGCGGTGCCTTTCTGCCGACGTCGACGCCCTCGGCGACACGCTGGCCGTCGGCGAGCATCCGGGCCCGCTCGGCCAGCCGCTCCGCTCCGAGCGGCTCACCATGGATCGGTCCGGGGAGTGGTTCATCGCGCGCCGTGCGACGCGCGAACCGTTCGAAGAGACGCGAGGCGGGCCGCCTGTGAAGAAGTTCGAGGGCCATGAAACTGGTCGAGTGCAGACGCCGCGCCGGAACGCGCCTGGGTCCGCCCGCGCGACCGACGGGACGCTACAATGAAGTCAGCCCGCCGCCACTCGGTGTCACCGAATGACGACGGGCGCTCGAGACCGATCGGCCGGCGGGGGACCGAACCGCAGGCGGCCCCCGGCGCTTCGGTCTTCCGGCACCGCAGGCGCCTGATTCGATACGGTTACGGCCTGGTGACCGTGAGCCCGGTGACAATCGCCTCCGTGTTGTGCCCGAAGCGAATGCCGTACACGCCGTCCGTGGAGCCGAGCCGTCCGCTCATCACCACATCGGCTTTCGGGAAGCTCCCGACGACCGTGCCGTTGATCGCGCACTCGACGCGGTCGTCCCTGACCGAGATCGAGATCGCCTGCGTCACGGGCTGCCCCTGCCCCGCCGCCCTGTTCACCGCCGCATTCGCCTCGCCTCGCCGGCCGTTGAGCTGGAAGGCGTCGGGGCCGAAGCCGCGCACGATGAAGTTGCCGTTACCGTACGCCGCGCAGTAGAGATAGCTCTGCTGATCGGTGCCCATGTTCTGACCGCCGATGAACAGGCCGTACGGATGCGGATGGTTGTTCAGGTTCATGTACTGCGGCTCCCTGAACGTCGCCGTGACCGTGTAGCTGCCGGTCGCCGTGTTGGCGGGGTTCCAGTACGAGACCGCGGGGCCCGTCGTGACGTGGAGGCCGGTGCCCTCCGACGCGAGTTTCGCATTCTGGAGAGTCTGACCTCTCGCGGCCTCGCTGGCGTCGACTCGCCCAGTCCAGCCCTCGACCGAGATGCCGCCGCCGGCGACACCGCGAGTCTCCTCCATCTGGGCCTGGGCCGCAGGCGCCCCGGCAACGAGCAGAACCGCCGCGACTGCCAGTGCGGAAGAGTGGACGCGATGCATCATGGATCCTCCCAGGAGAGTTTTTGGATGTCGCTAACGATAGCCCAGCGGTGCAGGATTCCGCCACCGGGCGCGACGGCAAGGACGGCGGCCGCCACCAGCGGCTGCCGGGCCTCCGCTTCCATCGCCATCGCGCACGAGTCCGACCAGCCCTCGCGGCCTTACGCCTCCGGCGCCTCCGGCAGTCGGAGGTGCCCCGTCGCCACGGCATAGCCGAGCAGCGCCTGATGCAGCAGGCGCCGGCCGCGTAAGAGGCGCGCCTTGGCCGTGCGCTCCGGGAGGCCGAGCACTTCCGCGAGCTCGGCGTATCGGAAGCGCAGGAGATCGACGAGGACAACGGGCGAGCGGCAGTCCTCTGGCAGCGCCTCGATCACGAGCATGATCTCGGCGTCGCCAAGCGATTCGATGGCACCACCGCCGGGATCGACGTCCTCCGCAGCTTCCAGAGCGGACCAATCCCTCGAGCTCTCGCTCCCTTCACCCTCGAGGCGTTCTGCAGTGTCGCGTCGTCGCTGCCGTGCGACGAAGATCGATTGTGCGACAGTGAACAGCCACACCCGGACGTCCGTGCCGAGACGGAACAGCTCCCAGCGTTCGCGCGCGTGATGCATCGTGTCGGCAACGAGCCGCTCGGCGGCATCGGGCTCGCGGGTGAGATGCAGCGCGAACGTGTAGAGCTCGTCGACGTGGCGGATCGCCGAAGCCTCGAGCTCGGCGTGGTGCCGGCTCATGTCAGGGGCGGGTCCAGAGCAGCAGGACGCCACATGCGGCGCTGCCATCGCGCGCCAGTCCACCGTAGCCGACGAGCGAGGGTTGCCGGTACTGCACGGGAGCGGTGTTGGGCGTGTGGTACTCGATGCCAGCGAGCTGGCTCAATGACACCTCGCCGGCGTTCCCCGTCGGCACTCGCACCCCGTCGAGGTAGACCGCGGCTTGGCACTGGCCGCCGAGCGAGTTGGGCCCTCGCAGACTGTAGACATGCTGAATCGACTGGTCGGGACCACCGACACGAACGCCCGGAACCCTCGTCATCAGCAGTGCGCCGAGGTTGCTCCCGGAGGACGCACGAATCTCCGCCTCCGTGATGAACCGCCCGACTCCGCGCACGCGACGCTGCTCGAACTCACGCAACCAGGGCGAGTAGGCTCGGGCGACCGCGCGGACCGGCGGAAGATACGCCGGAAACCGGACCAGCGATATCGCGACGTCGACGGTGTCGCCATCCATGAACGGGAGCGGAATCGTGCGAGGTCCGTGGCCGATCAGCCGGACGCTCACGAGATGGATCCCTTCCGGAACGCCACCAATCCGGCCGCGGCCGGCGGTGTCGGTGCGCGCCAAGAGGTCGGTGCCGTGGACGGTGATGAGGGCGTTCGCGAGAGGCGTCCCCGAGACGGCATCGCGGGCGTTCACGATCAACGTCGCGCCCGGGCGCTGCGCGGCCGCGTCGGTGGCGGAGACGGCGAGCGCCAGCACGAGCGCGCACCGGCCGCGCGATCGCGGCCTGGCGGCGAGCCTCGGACGCGATGGCCGGTTCTCTCCGGCCACCGAGCGACGACTTCCGGCCTGCCTCGGGCTCGTGTGCATCTCCCCCTCCTTCCCGCGACTATCACGCCCGTGCGTGTCTTCGTCAAGACGACGGCGGCCTGCAAGGAGTTCCGACGCGCACGGCGGATGCGTGGCGCGCGACCGCGGCGACGGCGGCCTGCAAGGTGTTACTACGCGCACGGCGGATGCGTGGCGCGCGACCGCGGCGACGCCAGCGTGGCCCGGCAGGACCCCGCGAGGAGTCGCGTCAGAGCAACGCGTCGAGGTAGAAATACGCCCGCCACGATTTCGCCCGGACCACGCCGCGCGCCAGATCCACGCGCAACAGCCCATCGAACACTGACGCGCCGAGTCCGGCGCCGACGCTCGGGCGTGCAGTCGTGAACGCCTGGCGATCGCCAGCCCATCCCACGTCCGCGAACGCGATCGCGCGCAACCCGGGCAATCCCGCGGCCGCCTCGGCACGCACGAGCCAGAATGCGTGGCCCGCCAGGGCGTTCTCGCGAAGGCCACGCACGGTCCCGACGCCTCCGAGCAGAAATTGGCGCTGGATGGGCGTGCTGTCCGCCGCGAGTCCCGCCGACAGCTCGATGGATGACGTCAGGCGAGACGTCTGCGACGTCGTGACTCGGACGGCGCCCAAACCACGCACGTAGTCGACATCTCCCGCGGCAGCCTCGGCTCTCAATCGCCAGTTGACGACGCCGCGGCGGTCCACTGTTCCGATCTGCCCCGCGAGCTCTCCTCGAACGCCGCCAAGGTCCGCGCCGCGTGCAGTGAGATTCGGGCGGAACTCTCCGCCGCCAAGCGCGGCGAGCGAGACGTTGGTCTGCCGTTCGATCGACGCGTGCCGTTCCCCGAAACCCTCGACTCGCAGGCGCAGCGCGTCATCGCCCGCGGCCCAACCGACGGTCACGCCGTCGACGCGGTAGTAGTCACCGCCATCGACCCCGAACAGGAGCGCCATCGCCGAGTTCCCGATGCCGTCGGCGACGTTCCAGTCGCTCGCGTCGGCCAGATCGTGATACGCGGAGAGACCGACCGCGCCTCGGCGTACCGTGAGGCGCGCGTGCACATCGGGAATCGCGCTCGACAGCCGCACCCGAGGCTCCACTCGAAGCGTCCCGAGCTCGATCGCGGTGCCGTAGCCCGCGCTCAGACCGCGTACTCGATCGTAACGGAGTGAGGTGAGCAACGCGCGCTGGAACGCGGGCCCCGGCTGCGGTGAAGCGCCGCCGATCTCCTCGATCCGCCGAATGAGCGGCTCGAGCTCGGCGCGAGAGAACGCGGCGGGCTCACCGGCCACGAGCGGCGGGGGCAACTCCGGCGATCGAGACAGATCGGCGTCCGCCGGCGTGAGATGGAGTATCGCCTCGCCATTGTCGCCGGAGCGTGATCGCTCGACCACGATGAGATCGGCGCCAGGAGCGATCGCGGCGCTCGGGGCGGCGTTCACGACCTGATCCGACATCGTCCACTCGATCGTGAGCGGCATCCGAACGAGTCCGTGACCCCAGTCGTACACGCCCTCGCCCAACACGCGCCACGGGAGCCACCACTGGCCATCGACGAGCGCGTATTCGATGGCGATCGACGTCACCGTTCCGATCGCCGGCTGGAGAAACGCGGGCACGTCATCCACGCTCCCCGAGTTTCGCTCGCCCTCATCCCAGACCCCGCTGGGCCGGAACGCAGCTCGGACGAGCGCCCCGGACTCCCGGTCGAACCACAGGGAACCCTCGACCGCCTCCCACGCGTCGGCGCGCGGCCGCACAACCACCTCGACCAGGTCGAGCGTCCGCCCCAGCGCGGGGAGCCGGATCCGTGTCGTGTCCCCGGAAGCGAAGCAGTACAGCCGCAGCCCGGTCGCCGAGACCGGCTGCACGAAATCGGCGTCGAACAGGTCGAGGCGATCGCCGTGCGGGTCGAACAGGAGCGCGACGCCGATGTCGTCGAGACCCAGCTCGCTGGCGAGATCGAAGTCGATGCCGAGCGGCGCATCGGACGACCTGTCGTCTCCAACCGTCGGCCGGCCTTCACGACGCCCGATCCACCGCACGCGGTGCTGGCCGCCGTCCTGCCAGAACACACGCGCCTTCTGCTCGCGATGGTAGAGCGTCCGGGAGCGGAGAGGGAGGCGTCTGGTGACGTGCATGCCGACGTGCACCCGCTCGACCGCCGTCGCCTCGTAGCTGGCCAGTCCCGCCGAGGCACGGTCGCGCAGCGCGAGCGCTCGCAGGACGACGTCGCGCGCGGCAGGATCGGCGAACGTATCCGTTTCGGGCACGCGCTCCGCCCATGAACGGTCGGCCGGCGGCAGGTTCTGAGCGACCGCGAGCCTCGGCACCTGGACGGCGATCAGCAGGGCGATGCTCGGCGCGACGCGCGCGTCGAGGAAACGGAGCATGGCGGGCCTGACTGGGAGCCATCTCTACGCGGACGGCGCGGCGACGGTTTCGTACTCGAAACCGCCGGCCGCGTGTCGATGGGCGATGGCGTGAAGAAGGCCCGGCCATGCGGGCCGACGCGGGCGTCGCGGCGTCGCGGCGTCGCAGACGTCGGGGACGTCGGGGACGTCGGGGACGTCGGGTCCGCGTCGGGTCGGACGCCTATATCGCCGCCCCGAGGCCGAACGCCTGCGCCGTCGTAGCGCGGGCGCCGATATCGCGTGGTCCCCGCTCGGCGTGCACGACGCGGGTCTTCGACACCAGCTCGAACGCCCGCTGGCGGCGCTCGGTAAAGGGGATGAAGATGGCATCGATGAACAGGAAGCCGAAGATCAGCGGGAACTGGCGAACGAACGATTGGCCGAGGCCGATTCTCGTGCCCGACTCGCGCACCACGTGCAGACCGAACAGCCGTTTGCCGAGCGTCGTCCCCCATGCGTATTCCGCGATCACGAAATAAAGGGTGCAGCCGATCGCGACGAACGCGATGCCGAGGACGAGGATCCACGCCAGCTCCGGGAGGCGAGTTGCGACGAACCAGAGTGTCGCCATGGCCACCAGAAACACTCCGACGTCGATGACCTTGGCCAGGAAACGACGGCCCAGGGGCGCCGCGAGGAGCGGAACGGCACTCACATAGGACTCCGCGAGCCGGCGCGGGTCGCCGAGCCGGTCGAGCACGTCGCGGAGCGGCATACCGGCCGCGAGCCGTTCCTCGATGTGCGCGCGCAACTCGGCCGCGATCTGGTCCCGGCCGGGCAGTGCGGGCGGAAGCTCCGAGAGTACTGCGTCGATGTAGCGCTCGCGCGTGTCGGTGTCGCTCACGTCACTCCTCCTGTTTGAGAAGGCGGTTCATCGCGTTCGTGTAGGTCTTCCATTCACTGGTGAGCCGTTCCAGCTCGGCCCGGCCGGCTGGCGTCAGCCGGTAGTACTTCCGCGGCACGCCTCGATCCGCGGTCTCCCATCGCACGGATACGAGCTCGGCACGTTCCAGCCGGTAGAGCACCGGGTAGAGCGTGCCGTCGGTCACCTCGAGCGAGCCGTTGGTACGCCGGGCGAGGTTGGTGACGATCTCGTAGCCGTATGCCTCACCCAGCGAGAGGAGGTGGAGAACGATGAGCTCGAGTGAGCCGCGCTTGAGCTCGCGGCCGATGTGCGCCCGGTCGGATGGCGGGGTGGAGTCGCGTGCCATGGAGGTATTGTAGCGCCAAGTACCTTGTTACGCAAGATATCTGGTCAACAACACCCCGGGGCGGGGTGCCTGGACCCGCCGTCCAACCGGATTTTCCGGGTATACGCGAGACCGGCGGCTGCTCGCTGCGGCGTGCACCGGCCGTCAGGCGGCGCTCAGGGCAGCTCGCGAACCCAGATGTTGCGGAAGCGCATCGGGTTTCCGTGATCCTGAAGCCGGATCGGCAGCCGGTCGGCGTGGGCCCGATACGGTGGGCGGGCGTAGTGCCCGGTCGGCCCGGTCAGCTCCACATCGTCGTGAACCAGCACGCCGTTGTGGAACATCGTGATCCGGGCGGGGCGCACGAGTGCCCCGCTCGAGTCGAAGCGCGGCCGGCGGAAGATGATGTCGTACTCCTGCCACTCGCCGGGCGGCCGCGACGCGTTCACCAGCGGCGGGTGCTGGCCGTAAATGGCCGCCGCCTGCCCGTCGGCGTACGTGCGGTTCTCGTGGGAATCGAGGATCTGCACCTCGTACATTCCCATGAGGAACACCCCGCTGTTGCCGCGACCCTGACCGTCCCCGCTCGGCCGTGCGGGCGCCGCCCATTCGATGTGGAGCTGCACGTCGCCGAAGGCGTCCGCGGTCATGATGTCGCCGCGCTGCGCCACGACCTCCGCGTAGCCGTCGATCACCCTCCATCCGGCAGCTCCGCCGCCTGCCGCACGCCACCGCGACAGGTCGGTTCCGTCGAACAGGATCACGGCGTCGGAGGGCGGGCGGTCGTTCGCAGCCGGTCTCTTCACGGGACCGGGCACCACGATCGCGGGAGGCGGTCGCAGCGTGTCGTGGATCGTCCATTGCGCCGACACCTGGCTCGCCGCGCCGGACGGGACGAGCGTCCCGAGCAGGAGCCAGGCGAGCGTCCGGGCTTGCATCCCGGGATTCCATCGAGTCTTCATGGTTCGAGCCTCCTCTTGCTCCGCCAAAGATCGCACATAACGTTTCCGGCACAACCGGCGCCTCGATCCCGTCGCGCCGGCCGGTCTCCCTCGAGGGGCCATTGTGACGCCTGAACCCCCCGATGGCCGTGGTATCGCGCGCCGTTCCGGCGCGAGACACTTCGCGGCGCCCGACGCCGCCACGTCACCGCCCGGGCCGTTCGAGAGCGCGGACGCTACGCTGCGCCCCGACGGCCAGCCGACGGCGGGTGCGCGCGTGCACATGGACCCGGTCACGCTGCGCTTCGACGAGCCGCTCGAGACGGAGTTCGCCGATGAGTTCTTCGCGCGGACCCTCTGGCAGGTCAGGCTCGCCCTCATCCTCGGCATCTTTCTCTACTCGGTGTTCGGCGTGCTCGACGTCTGGATCGCGCCGGCCCAGCGCCGCGAGCTCTGGCTCATCCGGTATGCGGCGATCGGGCCACTGTTCGCGATCTGTCTCGCGCTGAGCTTCGCCCCCGGCTTCCGCCGCCTCCGCGAGATCACCGTCAGCACGACCGTCGCCTTCGCTGCGCTCGGGATCGTGGCGATGACTGCGATCATCCCGGCTCCCGGCAGTTATCTCTACTATGCCGGCCTGCTGCTGGTGATGATGTACGCGTTCACGCTCGTGCGTCTCACACTGACTTCGGCGACCGCAATCTCGCTGCTCACGATCGCCGCCTATCTCTTCGTCGCGCTCCGCATCAACCTGACGCCGGCGCGCCTCGTGACCAACAATCTCTTCTTCCTCGTGGCGACGTTCCTGATCGGCTTCCTGTCGCACTATTCGATGGAGCGCTACGCGCGCATCACGTTCCTTCAACGGCGCACGATCGCGCGCCGCACCCGGGAACTGGAGGTGGCGAACGAGGAGTTGCGCGCGAAGCACCGGATGCTCCTCGAGTCCCGCGCCACCACCGCGCGCACCGCGCGTCGCTCCGAGCTGATGTTCTCCGCCCTCGCGGACGCCCTCCCCGGCACCGTTCTCGACGAGAAGTATCGCGTGCAGGAGAAGATCGGCGCCGGCAGCGTCGGCACGGTGTATCGCGGCGAGCACCTCTTCCTGCACCACGCGGTGGCAATCAAGATCTTCCGCCCCGCCGTCGGCCAGACCGAGCTCGAGAGCCTCGACCGCTTCCGCCTCGAGGGCATCTCCGCCTGCCGCATCAATCATCCGAACGCCGTCACGGTACTGGACTTCGACGTCTCGGCCGGCTGCCTTGCCTACCTGGTCATGGAGCTGCTCCAGGGACGCTCGCTCGCCGACGAGCTGCGCGCGGCGGGGCGGCTGCCGCCGGCGCGGTGCGTCCGCATCGCGACGGCCGTCTGCGAGGCCCTCGCCGAAGCGCACTCCGCGGGCATCGTCCACCGCGACATCAAGCCGGGCAACGTGTTCCTGCACCAGGGCAGGGGCGAGCAGCTCGTGAAGGTGATCGACTTCGGCATTGCCAAGCTCACCGACGAGAGCGCGGATCCGGCGCTGCTGAGCATCACCGCCGCCGGCATGTTCCTCGGCACACCGGCCTACATCGCCCCGGAGCGCGTGCTCGGCGAGCCGTATGACGGACGCGCGGACGTCTATGCGGTGGGCGTGATCATGTACGAGATGCTGGCCGGACGGCGACCGTTCGACCGGCGGGGAGGACCAGGTGCCACGGGAGAAGACGCGCCGAACGACGAGTACCCTCCGCGCCTGTCCCAGCTGGTGCCGGAAGTTTCCGAGGCGCTCGAGTCCGTGGTGATGCGCGCTATGTCGTTCGAGCCGGAGGAGCGACCCACGGCGGCGGAGCTCGCCGGAGCGCTTCGTGGCCTCTCGCACGGCTCCTGACCGCGACTTGCGGGCCTGCTGCCATTCAGCCAGAATCCGCCACCTGCCACGGTCAGCCGCCTTCGGGGACCGCCTTCGCCAACCTCACCCGAGCCCCCATCGCCCGTGCACTTTCCCCGCGCCGAGTCTCTCCGCTTCCGTGCTCTCGTCGTCCTTGCCGCGGCCGCCGGCGTCGCCTGCTCGGCCGGCGGCGATGATGCCGCGGCGTTCCCCGATTCCGCCGCGACCGCCGACGCCGTCGCGACCGCGGCACGGTCCATCACGACCGACGAGCTGCTCCGGCACGTTCAGGACCTCGCCGCCGACTCCATGGAGGGTCGCGCACCCGCCACACCGGGCGAGGAGAAGACGGTCGCGTATCTCACCCGGCAGTTCCAGGACATGGGCCTTCAGCCGGGGAACCCCGACGGCACGTGGGTGCAGAACGTCGACCTGATCGGCTACTCGTCGCGCCCGACCGCGACGATCACCGCGCGCGGCCGCCGGGTTCCGCTCAGGTTCCCGGACGACTACGTCGCCAGCTCGCGGCACGAGCGCGCCGAGGTCCGCGTCGATTCCTCACAGATCGTCTTCGTCGGCTACGGCGTGGTCGCGCCCGAGTACGACTGGAACGACTACAAGGACGAGGACGTGCGCGGCAAGACGCTCTTGATGCTGGTCAACGACCCGGCGGTTCCGGTGGCGGGGACCGCGCCCGGCGCGGGCGCGGCGCTCGACACGGCGGTGTTCAAGGGCGATGCCATGACGTACTACGGCCGGTGGACGTACAAGTACGAGATCGCGAGCAGCAAGGGCGCGGCCGCCGCGATCATCATTCACGAGACGGGGCCGGCGGGGTATCCCTACGAGGTCGTGAGCAGCAGCTTCGGCGCCGAGCAGTTCGACGTTCCGTCCGACGACGCGGCCAACCGGGTGCCGGTCGAAGGATGGATCACGACCGAAAAGGCGCGCGCGCTGCTCTCCGCCGCCGGACAGAACTTCGATTCCCTCAAGGCCGCGGCCGTGCGACGCGACTTCCGTCCCGTGGAGCTCGATGCCCGGGCGAGCTTCGACGTGGACGTGACGTCACGCCGGGTGCAATCGCAGAACGTCATCGCGAAGCTCGAGGGCGGCGCACGAGCGGATGAGTACGTGATCTACACCGCCCATTGGGACCACCTCGGGCGCGACACCACGATCCGCGGCGACCAGATCTTCAACGGTGCCCTCGACAACGCGACCGGTACCGCAGGACTGCTCGAGATCGCCGAGGCGTTCCGCGCCCTTCCCGAGCCGCCGGAGCGTTCGATCCTGTTTCTCGCCGTCACCGCCGAGGAGAAGGGATTGATCGGCGCGAAGTACTACGCGTCGCATCCCCTCTATCCGCTGGCGCAGACGGTGGCGAACATCAACATGGACGGAGTCAATCAGTGGGGCGCGACCAGCGACATGGTCGTCGTGGGACTCGGCAACTCCGAGCTCGACGATGTGCTGACCCGTGTGCTGGCCGCCGACGAGCGCACGGTCGTCGCGGATCCGGAGCCGGAGAAGGGCTTCTACTATCGCTCCGATCACTTCGAGTTTGCGAAGCAGGGCGTGCCGGCGCTCTACACGGACGCCGGCACCACCTACGTGGGTCGGGAGTCCACTTACGGGATGGCGCGGCGCGAGGAGTACACCGCCAACGACTACCACAAGCCGAGCGACGAAGTGAAACCCAACTGGGATCTTTCCGGCGCGGTGGAGGATCTCCGCGTGCTCTTCCGCGTGGGCTACATCGTCGCGCGGGAGCCGCGCTTCGTCGAGTGGAAGGCGGGCACGGAGTTCAAGGCCCGGCGGGATTCGATGATGACGGGTCGGTAGCCTCGTCGGGGCAGGCGTCAGCGCAACCCGGTCAGGGCCAGGCTCAACGCTCGCAGCCGCTCCCGCGCCGCCTCATCGTACGCCTGGGCGTTCGCGCGCGCCGGCCGCGTGCCGTTGAAGTACTGACCGCTCTCGAGCCCCACCGTCGTGATCACCTGCATCACGGCCTCGGCGCCCTGCTCGACCGTGGTGCGGGGCTGCGCGCCGCGCTCGAGCACCATGCTGGTGTTCATCATCGACGCCGGGTGCACGGCGCCGACGATTACGCTCGTCCCCCCGAGCTCGCGAGCCAGGTCGAAGGTGAACATCACCTGCGCCAGCTTGCTCTGTGCATAGCCGCGACCATCGCTGTAATCGCGCTCGAGCATCACATCCTCGAAGTCGATCGGCCGCTGGGCCACGGAGGAGACGTTCACGATCCGTGACGGCGCGCTCGCCACCAGGCGCGGCAGGAGCAGACGCGTGAGCAGAAATCCCGACAGGTAGTTCACGGCGAAGTGCATCTCGTGACCGTCGGCGCTTAGCAGGCGCCCGTCGGATCGCTCCAGCCAGATCCCGGCGTTGTTGACGAGGACGTCGAGCCGGTCGTAGTCGCGCAGAATCGATTCGGCCAGCGTGCGCACCTCGGCGAGCGACGAAAGGTCGGCCGCGTAGAAGCGTGCACTCCCCTTCCCCTCCCCCTCGATCTCCCGGACCAGAGCCGTCCCGCGCTCGCGATTCCGGCCGTGTACGATGACGTGGGCACCGCTCGCGGCCAGCCGGCGCGCCACCTCGCGTCCCAGGCCGTCGGTGCTCCCGGTCACCAGGACGACTCGCCCGTCACCCGACCAGTGGCGCGCACCGGAATCGGCCACCGGCGAGACCTCCTGCCCGCGCGCCGGCGCGGCGGCGCTCGCGAGGCACGCGGTCAACGACAGGACTCCGAGCAGAATCGTGCGGTGTGTTCGCAATACGGCCTCCTCGACTACGGCAGCTTCAACGTGCTCGCGGCGATCCCGTTCGCGCCGATGGCCGCGGGCGTCTGACTGAACCCGCCGACACCGGCGCTGCCGAGCTGGAAGGTGTTGACGCCGATCGTGACGGCGCTCGTCGCGTCCTCTAGAATGCCGATCGAGGGGCCGCCGCCACCGCCGCCACCGTTGCCGCCGTCGCCGCCCAAGCCGCCTCGCCCACCCATGCCGCCGATGCCGCCGCCGCCGCACCCCGCGCCACCGTTGCCGCCCGGACTGCCGATACCACCGTTGCCGCCCGGCCCGCCCGACCCACCAATCGCACCGTCACCGGAAATGAGCGTGTTCCCATCGATGCTCACACCGGTGGACTCGACAATGAAAATGGCAAATGATCCGGGACCGCCCAGTCCCCGGTGACCGAAGTTCCCGCCTCCTCCGCTCGCACCTCCGCCGCCACCGCCGCCGCCGGCACCCGCCGCTACGCCGCCGCCACCGCCACCGCCGCCACCACTGCTCCCCGACGTCCCGGACGTGGCATCGGTGCCGTCCGCCGTGATGTAGCCGCTCTGGGCGACCGACCCAAATTCGGCGCCGGGACTCCCGTCCTGGCCGGCCGCGCCGTCGCCCCCCGCACCACCGGGCTGACCGGGCGCACCAAGGCCACCACCCGCGCCCAGAGAGCCTGGGCTAGCGCCGTTGCCGGGTGAACCCGATGTGCCGCCCGTGTTCTCGCCCCCACCACTCCCACCCGCGCCACCTGGATCGCCGACCTGCGAACCAGCACTGGGAAAATCCGGCTGCCCGGCGGCACCGCCGGTGCCGCCCGTCGCCGGACTCGGAGTGCACACGGCGTCAGCGCCGTCGCCGCCGCGCAAGCCGTGCACGCCGGCCGAGCCGAACTGCCCACCACCGCCGGCAAGCGCGTCACCCGCCGTGATGACGTTCCCGGTGATCGTGATGTCCTGCGACTGCAGCAGGAACACTCCGTACACGCTCTGACCGACCGCCAGGGCCTCCGGAGGCGTCCGAATCCGGAGTCCATCCAGCGTCACGTCCGACACGTTCGAGGCATCCACCGCGATCATGCTCGTCCCGCCGACGATCGTCGTCGGGTAGGCCTCCGGATCGCGGAGCCATGAGGCCGACTGGAAGCCGCCGTAGATGCTGACGCCGCTCTCGAGGCTCACGCTTGCGTCATACGTGCCGTTGACGACGTACACGTCGGTCCCGCCGCCCGCGACGCTCGCCCTGGCGATACCCATGACCAGTGTGCGAACGGGCGTCGTCCGGCTGGCGCCGTCGTTGGAGTCGTCACCGAGCGGGCTCACGAAGATCGCGCGGGTGGCATCCTCCATCACGTTGACCTGAACGATGGAAGCCTGGCTCGTCGCTCCACTTTCGTCGGTCACGCGCAGCTCGAACCGCAGCGAGGAGACGACGCCGGGCGCCGTGAAGGACGGCGATTGTCCCGCAAGAAACCCCGCGCCCCCGGTGACGTCGGGCCCGAACACCTGCTCCCACTCGTACGTGAGCGGCTCGCCCTCGGGGTCCGTCCCCGATCCGCTGAGCTGCACCGTGGCGCCGCGGTTCACGTCCTGTGCATCCCCGGCGTCGGCGCTGGGCGCTTCGTTGGCCGTCGTGAACGTCCAGGTGAAGTCCTGCGCGAGCGGTTCGCCGAACAGATCGGTGATCGCGGTCGTGAGCCGCGCGGTATGGATGGTACCGATCTCCATCGGTTCGGCGGGCGTGAAGGTCACGACCTCATTGACCACCTCGAGACTGCCATCGATCGGCGTCCCGCCGGCCGGCGTGACGCTGAATGTCGCGCTCGTGATGTTGGCAACCGGCTCCGAGAACGTCGCCGAGATGATGGCATCCACATCCACGTCGGTCGCACCCGCCGCCGGTGTCGTCGAGACCACTGTCGGGCCCGGATTCTCGATCGTGGTGAACGTCCACTCGACCGGCGCCGAGAGCGGGTTGCCGGCGAGGTCCTCGACGCCCGTCGTCAGCCGCGCCGTGTGGACCGTTCCGAATGCGAGTGGCTGCGCGGGTGTCCCCGTGACGGTCGCGCCATTCGCCGTTCTGGTGATGGGCACCGCCGTCCCACCGGCCGGCGTGATCGTGAACGTCGTCGCATCCACCGTCGCGACATCGATCGGCTCGGAGAACGTCGCCGACACGGTGATCGTGCGGGCGACGTCGGTTGCGCCGTTGGTGGGCACGGTGGAGATGACCGTCGGCGCCGTGCGGTCGCCCGTCGGGCCGTCGCCGCCGCAGGCAGCGAGGGTGGAAGCGGCGATGAGCGCAGCGCCGCAGAGAGCGCGAGTCGTGAGCTGCATGGAAGGGGAGCTTCGGAGGGCCGAATGGTCGCCGACGGGATCGTCCGCCGTTGGACGCACCCGAGCGATCACCATGCTAGGGGCCGGTCTCGGGTCTGTCAAACAGACGTCTCCACCCGTACCGGCGAACTGACTCCAGGGCGCGAAACAGCGCGGCGTCAGGGACTCCGCGTCACCACGCGACTGGCCCGAACCCCATCGCCACACAGGATGCCTGAACCCCGAAGGGGGTGTGGTGTGCTACGCCGCCACCCCCGGCTCATCCGATTCGTCCCACTCAGTCTCCGGAATGCGGGCGATCGTGAACCCCGTGAACCCGTAGATCAGGGCGACGAACGGATTGATGAGATTGAAGAACGCGAACGGTGCATAGGCGAACGTCGCCACGCCGAGCGTCTGGGCCATGAAGGCGCCGCAGGTGTTCCACGGCACGAGCGGGGATGTCAGCGTGCCGGCGTCCTCGAGCGATCGCGAGAGGTTCTTCGGGTGCAGGTGGCGCCGGCGATACTCCGCCCGGAACATCCGGCCGGGGAGGACGATCGCGATGTACTGGTCCGACGCGATGACGTTGCTGCCGAACGACGTCGCGAGCGTCGCCGCTATCAGGCTCCCCGTCCCGCGCACCATGCCGAGGATGCCGGCTGCGATCTTCTGCAGCAGCATCGTGGTCTCCATCACGCCGCCGAACATCATGGCGGCGAGGATGAGCCACACGGTATTGAGCATGCTCGACATTCCGCCACGCGACAGCAGCTCGTCGAGCGCGGCGTTGCCCGAGTCGAGGGAGTAGCCGTCGAACATCGCGATCCACGAGCCCTTGAGGAGCGTGACCCACCGCGGGAACTCCGACTCTCCCACCAGTCCCAGCACGGCGTCCTGCTGGAAGATCATCGCGAAGACGCAGCCGGTCAGCGCGCCGATCAGCAGGGCCGGGAACGCCGGCATTCGCTTGATCACGAGCACGATCACCAGCACGGCCGGCAGGAGCATGTGCGGGCCGATGACGAATCGCGACTGCAGCTCGTCCAGAATGCCCTGGAGCTGGGTTGCATCCGTCGGGGTCGGCATCACCAGGCCGATGACCGCGAACAGGATCAGCGCCAGTGCGATGCTCGGGAAGGTGGTCCACGTCATGTGCCGGATGTGCGTGAACAGATCCGTGCCCGCCATCGCCGGTGCGAGGTTCGTGGTGTCCGAGAGCGGCGACATCTTGTCGCCGAAGTACGCGCCGGAGACGATGGCCCCTGCGGCCAGTCCGAGGTTCAGGTTTTGCGCGGCCGCTATTCCCACGAGCGCCACCCCGACCGTACCGGCGGTGGTCCACGAGCTGCCGGTCGCCAGTGCGACCATTGAGCAGATGACGCACGCGGCGGCGTAGAAGATCGTCGGCGTGAGGATGAGCAGGCCGTAGTAGATCATCGTCGGCACGACCCCGGCGAGGATCCAGGTGCCGATGACCGACCCGACGACGAGCAGGATCAGGATGGCGCCCATGGCGAGCGAGATGCCGTTCACGATGCCGCGCTCGATCTCCTTCCACCGGTACCCGTTGCGAAGACCGACCATCGCGGCGACGGCGGCGGCGAGGATCAGCGCGATCTGATTCGGTCCGCTCGACGATCCGTCGCCGAAGAGCACGACCGACGAAGCGAGGAGACCGATGAGCACGAGAACCGGGAGGAGCGCCTGGCCGAGGGTCGGCTCGCGCTTCGGCGTGTCGTTGGACAATGGAGTTCGCGGCGAGGTGGGAGGAGGGCGGCGGACTGCCAGAGGAATATCCGCCGCGAGTGCCCCGGGGTACAGGCCACCCGCGAAATTCGCGCTCAGCGCGGTCCGCGACGCTTGCCCTTTCCCTTGCCGCGTCCGCCGCCCGGCCGCCCGCGTCCCCCGCCCGGCGGCCCTCCGCGCCCACGCTTCAGATCCTTCGCCGCCCCGCGCGTGCGCCGACCGCGACGCTCGGCGCCCGTCCGCTCGCGACGCTCCTCGCGAGCCCGCGCGAGATCCTCGAGCTCGCGATCCGTCCACGGCCGGTCGAGGAGCTCCTGAAGCTCCTGCAGCGTGCCGGCGCGCACCGCACCGCGAGGCCCGCGCGTCACGATGAACCGGATGGGTCGGTCGAGCACGGGGAGCTCCGCTTCGCTGAGCGTGCGCGCGATCTTCTCCGGCAGGCGCAGACGCGCGACGCCGAGGCTCGAGCCATCGCGCTCCTCGACGTCGTAGTCGATCGGAACCGGCTTCCCGCGCAGCTCGACCTCGCTCGGCAGCGCCATCCACCGCGCCCGTTCGACGGGCGCCACCAGTGCGTCCAGCTCCGCGCCGATGTCGATCGGGGCGCGTCGGAAGTCCTCGATCGACGCGACGTCGCCGAGCGCCCGTTCGTAGATCGCCGTCAGCTCGGCGAGTCCGAGTCGCGGCGTCCGGCCGCCGGAGCGCCGCCACACCTCGCGAATCTCGTGGATGCGATCGCGATGCCGCTTCACCGTCCCGTGTCGCGCTTCCTCGCGCGCAAGCGCCTCGGCGAGTACGCGCCGCGCCTCCGGCGCGAGCTCCGGCGGGAAGACATCGATCGGCTCCGCGTCCGACGACAGCTCGAACCCGAAGTACTCGACGGTACGCTCGAGCGCGAGTGGCGTCTGCTTTCGACCGGCGTCGAACACGATCCGCGGTGCCGACCGGGTCGCATACATTCGCACGAGGTCGTAGGGAATCTGCGTTCCTTCGATCGACGCGCGCGGCACGCCGAACCGGTCCGCGAAGTAGCGCAGCGAGCCCGCGATCGCGCCCCAGCTCCCGCACACGCTCGTGCGGGACACACGCGCCTCATCGCCATCGGACGTCCGCTCGTCGATCACCAGCTCGAAGGGCATGAAGCGCGCGACGAGATCGGCGAAGCGGCGGTGCACCGCCTCGTCCGCGTACGGCATGCGCGTCGGGAGCGGCAGCCCCAGCGCGCGGTAGACGCTCGCCATCCCTAGCGCGGCGTCCTCGATCGCCTTCACCAGCGCGCCGCGCTGCTCCGCCCACTCGAGGCTCGCCTCCTCGTCGAAGAGGTGCCGCGGCAGGCCGTAGACCTCGCCGATGCGTCCCGTGCGCTCGTACGCCTCCGCGTAGAGATTGTACGCCGTGAGATGATCGCTGCCGGGGACGACGAGGCCCTCGAGATCGCGCTCGTCCCGCGTCATGCGGTGGAGCGACTCGATCGCGCTCGTCACCGCGAGAAACGGCACCAGGTCATCGTCGGCGTTCACGAGCAGCTCGGCCCATTCGCGCTCGACGGGCATCGCCTCGACGAGCCTGCCGTAGCGCGTCAGGCGCCCGTTCTCGACGATCCCGCGCGCCTCCAGGAGCGCGAGGGCGTCGCGATAGGCACGTCGGTCGAGCGCCACGGGCAGCTCGAGCTCGTCCGCGCGCACGCCGAGCGCGGCGCACGTCATCGCGACGCGCTCGGAATCGCCGGCGAGCTGGAACTCCGGCTCGGTGGGACGCAGCGCCTCGAAGTCGATGTCGCGGTCCGAGAGGATGAACACGCGACCGTTCTCGACGCGTCCGTGCACGCGCCCGGCCATCTGGAGGATCTCGTTGGCGCCGAGGTGGAGCCGCGTGAGCACGTTCCGGCCGTGCTCGATGATGTTGGTGAAGCGCGTGTCGTCGATGATGACCGTATCGAGCCCGCTGACGTTGAGCGCGCTCTGGCCGGCGGCGGTCATCGAAAGGAAGTACGGCTTGCGCTCGCCGCCCTCGAGGAAAGGGCGGATGATGCGAATCGGCTCGCCGCCGTGGTAGAACGCGACGTTGATGCGCGAGTAGCGCGTCTCGACGTGCGACGCCGCCTGCTCGACGCCGGCGCGCGTCGGCACGAATAGCGCGACGCCGCGCCGCTGCCGCATCGTCTCCTGAAGGAAGCGGTCGTCCAGGAACACGAGCGGATCCTTGTCGAGCACAGTCACCTTCGCGCGCTTCGACGGATCGAAGGCGAAGCTCTCGATCACCGCGTCGGACCGCAGATAGCGTGCATAGAAGGAGGGATCGACGGTGGCGGAGAGCCAGATGAAGCGACAGCCGACCCGCTTGCCGAGCGCGAGGCACAGCTCGAGCTCGGCGGAGGTCTGGTGAATCTCGTCGACGACGAGCGTGTCGGTCGGGAGGATGTCGCCATCCTGGAACCACCGACGCGCGATGCCGGTGGTGACGATGATGACGTTCCACGTGGGTGTTTCCGGGGTCGCCTCGCGCTCGCGGTTGACGACGCCGACACGCAGGTCGCTGGTGCGGAGGATCTCTTCGGCGATCTGGCGGATGGAGAGCGTCTTGCCGGTGCCGGTGCCGGCGACGATGCCGAAGCCCTTGCCGGCGCCGGCGAGCTCGCGGATCTCGGGTCCGTGCTGCTGCTCGAGGAAGGTGTCGATGCGGAGATGCAGCGCGAGCTCGATGGTCTCGCACGCCGCGCGCGTCGGGGCGATGACGATGACGCGTCCGGTGGGCGGCTCGGCCGCGACGAACGCGTCGTGATCGGGCGGGAGGTAGCGATCGTGAACGGGTCTTTGCACGTGCGGGGAACGTGCAAGGACACTGCCGTGGATGGAAGTGCCGTGCGGCTGGCGCGGAAGCCGCGCCGCCCGGCCACGGCGTGCGATCGACCGTCATCGACGCGACGGCCGCGGACGCGTCAGGCCGGCGGCACTCTCCGCGGCGGAATCGTCTTGGTCGGGAGCGGGACCGGCGGCTCGGCGCGCTGCGGCGGCTTCTCGTTCTTTTCCGGAACGGCCTTGGGACGCGGCGGCTGCGGACCGAAGATCACGCGCCCGTCGCGCGGCCGGTTGCGGACGGCGCTCGCGCAGTCGGTCGGCGCGGGCTGCTGATTGGGCGGAACATCCTTGAGCCAGATGCGGCACAT
>CAYLPM010000635.1:0-1518 GCA_964385525.1 uncultured Gemmatimonadaceae bacterium | reverse complement strand
CCACGCCACTCGAGCAGTACGCAGTACGCAATACTCGGCATCGGAATCCGGACCCCGGAACTCACTCTCAGTACATCATCGCCAGCGGATTCTCGATCATCCGCCTGAGCGTCTGCAGGAACTTCGCGCCCGTCGCGCCGTCGATCACGCGGTGGTCGCAGCTCATCGTCACCCGCATGCGGCGCCGGATGATCAGATCGCCGTCGCGCACCACGGGCTTCTCCTCGATCCCGCCGACCGCGAGGATCCCCGCTTCGGGTGGATTGATGATCGCGGTGAAGTCGTCGATTCCGAACATCCCGAGGTTCGAGACCGAGAACGTCGCGCCGGTGTACTCCTCCGGGCGCAGCCGGCGGTCGCGCGCGCGCTTGGCGAGCTCGCGTGCCTCCTGCGAAAGCTGTCGCATCCCCTTCTGATCGGCATCGAAGATGACCGGCGTGATGAGCCCGTCCTCGATCGCCACCGCCATCCCGAGGTGCACGCGGTTGAAGTAGCGGATCGTGTCGCCGAGCCAGTGCGCGTTGCACTCGGGGTGCTGCACCAGCGCGGTGGCGACCGCCTTCAGGATGATGTCGTTGAACGAGACCTTGAACTCGTCGCCCAGCTCGGCCATGGCCGAGCGCATCTCGGCGACGCGCTCGAGGTCGAGCTCGGCCGTCAGATAGAACGTCGGCACGGGGCCGATCGACTCCGACAGTCGCCGGGCGATCGTGCGCCGCATCTGCGACACTGGGACGTCCTCGAAGTCGCCCTCGCGCGCGCGTGCCGGCGCCGCCCCAGCGGCGCGGGGTGCCGCGGTCCCCGCTTCCGCGGCCGCCTCGATGTCACGCTTGATGATGCGACCGCCGGGCCCGGACCCCTGCACGTGACCGAGATCCACTCCGCGTTCGGAGGCGAGGCGGCGCGCGAGCGGCGACGACCGCGCGCGGCCGCCGTTCCCGGAGGATTCCCGCGCCGCAGACGGCGCGGCCGGCGCAGCCGGCGCGGACCCACCGGCCGGCGGCGCCGCAGCCCCCGGGCGCGAGGCGGTCTTCTGCTGGGGCGGCGTGGATGCCTCGCCCTGCGCGTGCGATGCCGAACGAGGCACCGACGACGCGCCGGCCTCCTCCTGCGTCTTCGCGACGACCTGCTCGGCGGGTCTGGCCTTCGACTCGTCAGCCGGCTGCTCCGACTTCTGTCCTCCGCCAGCGGTCCCGGCGCCCGCGACGAGCTCATCGATGTTCTCGTCCTTCGCCGCGATCACACCCAGGAGCTGCCCCACCGGCGCGGTGCCGCCTTCCGCGATGAGCTGCTTCCGTAGCACGCCATCCCCGCGGGCGACGATCTCCATGATCGCCTTGTCGGTCTCGACCTCGGCGATCGGGTCACCGCTCGTGACCTGGTCACCCTCGCTCTTCAGCCACTTGACGAGACGTCCCTCCTCCATCGTCGGAGAGAGCGCCTCCATGAACACCTTGGTCGGCATGGGGCAGAATGGGTTGGAGACGAGATGCCGATTACTTCCTGCTGCGTACTGCG
>CAYLPM010000634.1:0-3889 GCA_964385525.1 uncultured Gemmatimonadaceae bacterium | reverse complement strand
GGAGGGAGAGAGAGGACCGCAGAGGAACGGCACACCGAGCCCGATTCGATCGGCACGAGCGGCGGCTGCCCTTGATGACCTCTTCGGGAGACCATGGCTTGCCGAACACCTGTCAAAGCACTTGTCCGGGCTCGCCTGGTGTGCCGTTCCTCTGCGCCCTCTGTTCCCTCTGCGTCCTCTGCGGTTCAGCGTACCAGCCATCCCCGACATCGAAATCAAACCGCAGGAAAATTGCCGTACCACGTATCCCGGCTCTGCTCACGTCCCCGCCCCCACCGCCAGATACCCATCGTCGAGACGCATGACGAGGCGCCGGCGGCACAGTTTGGCGAGCAGGCGCTCGGTGTCGGGCGCGGTGACGCCGAGCTCGTCGGCAAGCGCGCCCGGCGACCGCGGCTGCGCGCGGCACAACGCCTCCCAGATCAGCCGCTCGCCATCCTCCACGGTGCCGACGAGCACCGGGGCGGCGTCGTGCACCTCCACGACCAGCGCGAGGCCGTGCCGCTCCAGCACGGCCTCGATCGCGTCGAGGTGCGAGTCGTTCACGCCGCGGAAGACGAAGAACAGCTCGCGCGGCGGGGACTCCGCCTCGCAACGCAGCAGCAGCTTGGCGACGACTTCGTCGGCGCAGGAGAAGTCCAGCAGGCCGACATGGGAGAAGTCGATCACCGTCAGCGTGCGGCCGCTGACGTCGGCGAGCTGGCGCTCGATCTGCGTCCGCACCGCCGCGCCCGTGGGGCGCGTGACGAGATCCGAGTAGACCTCGCACACCGTGCGGCGGAGGACCGAGCTGACATCGATGTGGTACATCACCGGGCGGCCACTCTCTCGGGAATCGTGATCTGCATCTGTGCCCCCGCGAACGGGGGAAGCTTTTCAGCGAGCGGGACGTCGTCATCCCAGCTCGGCACGATCGCGATCCTCGCCGTTCCACTGCGCACGGAGAGTTTGCCATCCCAGCGTCCCACGTAACGTCGCACGCCAGCGAGCCCCTGTCCGCGACCCGGATCACGGAAGCGGCTCACGCCGCGGATCACCGCCTCCTCGAGCGCCATGGCATCGTCCCAGCGGTCGCTCGCGCGACGCGTGCTCCCCGGTGCGGACTCGAGCGACTGCCGGAAGCCCACGCCAGCGTCGCACACCGCGATCACGACTACGCGGCGCCCGAGACGCTTCTGCCAGCGGTACGTCTGCACCGCGACCCAGCCGCCGCGCCCCGCGTGCTCGACGATGTTCTGGCACGCCTCCGACAGCGTCATGGCGAAGCCCATCGTGGCCTTGACGTCGAGGTTGAGCTCGCGCACCAGGATGCTCTGCGCCTTCTGCTGGATCCGGCCGACCACCTCGTGCACGTCATCGCTCTTCGCGATCGGCGTGATCTCGAGCAGCACGTCGGACTCCCCGCTCGGCTTCGATCGCGGCACGCTGCCGTGCAGGTCGAACAGGTCGGCGGCGAACTCGAAGAATCCCGTTCGCGCCCAGTAGGAGGCCGTTTCCTCCGCCTCCGGCGCGGCGAGGCCGGGACGCTCGGCGCGGGTCTGCGCGAGGGTGAGCAGCGCGGTCAGGCCGTAGGGCGAGGCCCACCGCGCATGGCGGCAGTCGATGAGGACCTTGGCGTCGGCGGGGAGGGGAGACAGTTGCCCCAGGACTTGCTCGAACGTGGCGTCGTCGAGAGAAGGTGGAACCGGGATGACGGTCGTCACGTGAGACTGAGTTCCCCTCGCAGGTGGTGGGCGAGCCCCGTGGCTCCCCGGTGTTCGACGTTTCGCGCGGCGGCCCGGTTCGCCGCCCGCATCGCGTCCGCAAACTTATCACCGGCCAGCAGCCGGGAGAAATAGGTCGCGCCCCAGACGTCGCCGCAGCCCGTCGGATCGCCCGGTCCGTCCACGCGGGCCCGCGCGCCGGGGACGAGCGCCGTCCTGATCGGTCCGCCGGCGGCGCTCAGCGGACGGGCGCGCCGAAGGTCCGACAGGCGCTCGAAGTCCGGCGCGGCGAAGTAGGCCGCGCCGCGCTGACCGAGCGTCACCGCCAGGCACTTCACGCCGGCGGCGAGCGCCGTCGCCGCCAGCGCCATCGAATCCGGCGCCATCATCGCGAGCTCGTCCTCGTTCACCTGGAGCACGTCGAAGCACCGGCACCACGCGGCCACGTCGGGCAGCGGCCGCGGCACGCGCAGCCCATCCGGCTGCAGCGCCAGCACCAGCGAGTGCAGATCGCAGTAGATCGGCCCTGCGTAGTGCTGCCGGAGCAGCTGCGAGGTCTCCAGGTCGAGCTCGAATCCGCTGATGAGATTCACGTACAAAGCGTCGAGTTTCACGATCAGCGGACGCAGCCCGATCCAGCTCCACCCGGGCACGCCGCCGGTCAGCACCTCGCTGCGTCGCTCGGCGCTGTGATAGCGCAGCTCGACGCGGTTGTTGGGGTACGGGACCTCGACCAGCGCCGCGTCGGGCGCGATGCGCCGCAGCGTCCGCAGATACGCCCGCGCGCGGTCGGCGAGGTCGCTGCCGACCTTCATCACCGGCACGATCTCCCAGTCGTCCGGCAGCGCGGCATCGAGCCCGCTCAGCGCGTACGTGATCCCGCCCCATTCCTCCACCGGCGCAGTGCGCGCGTCGCGGCCGTGGATGACGTCCCACACGAACGTGCCGATCACGCCGACGCGCTGCTTCCGGCTCACGTGTCGCCCAGCTGCTGCGCGCGGAAGGTGGCGATGGCGCCGACGACGCCGGCGTTCCCCGGCAGCATCCCGGGCACGATCCGGCACGCATCGACGGCGGGACGGAACGCGCGGCGGCGCACTTCCACCCGCAGCGGATCGAACAGCAGCTCGCCGGCCTGCGTCACGCCGCCCGCGATCACGACCGTATCCGGATTGAAGATGTTGAGCAGGTTCGCGACGCCGGCACCGAGAAAGCGGGCCGTCTCCTGCACGAGCTCGGTCGCGAGTGCGTCGCCCTGCTGGGCCGCGAGGTATACGGTGGCGGCGGTGATGGCGTCCGGGTCACGGCCGGCGAGCTCGAGGAGCACCGAGCCGCTCACGTCGCGATCCAGCGCCTCGCGCGCGCGCACGGCGATCGCCGTCCCCGACGCGTATGCCTCCAGACATCCATAGTTGCCGCACTTGCATCGGCGTCCGGTGGAATCGATGGTCATGTGACCGATCTCGCCGGCGACATCCGACACGCCGTGAAAGAGCTTGCCGTTCAGGATCAGCCCGCCGCCGATGCCGGTGCCGATCGTCATCCCCACCACGTGCCGGCCGCCCTTCGCGGCGCCCTGCCACCACTCCCCGTAGGTCGCGCAGTTCGCGTCGTTGTCGAGCGTCGCCGGGATCCCGACCCGCTCGCTGACCCGGTCACGCAGTGGAAAGTCCTGCCACCCCAGATTCGGTGAGACGATCACCAGCCCGCGCTCGCGGTCGAGCGGTCCGGGCGCGCCGATCCCGATCCCGATGAAGTTCTCGCGCGACACGCCCTTCTCGGCGTGCGCATCGGAGATCACCAGCTCGATGAGCTGGACGATGCGATCGACCACGGCATCGGCGCCCTGATCCGCCCGCGTCGGCACCGATCGCACCCGGCACTCGCCGCCATCCGATGGAAGCGCACCGACGACTATGTTCGTCCCGCCCAGATCGACGCCGAGAATGAATCGCTGCTTCTTCCGTGCTGGCATGGGCTCTCAGGACAGTGAAGGGGGGATGACACGCTCGACCAGCGATTCGAGCGCCTCGGGCGTGAGCTCCCGCATGCACCGCCAGTGCGTCAGCGGACATCGCTGCGGGCCATGCCGGTCGCACGGACGGCACGCCAGCGTCGGATGGCCGGCGATCGCGTGCCGCGGCGCGAGCGGACCGAAGCCGAACTCTGGCACCGTCGGGCCGAAC
>CAYLPM010000633.1:0-3433 GCA_964385525.1 uncultured Gemmatimonadaceae bacterium | reverse complement strand
GATCGAAGGCGTGGTCATCACGGGCCGCTTCGGCGCCCGCGCCGTGCGCCGGCGCGCCGAGTTCCCGCTCACGTCGGGACTCGCGATCGGATTCGACAATGTGATCCTGGAGTACGCGTTCCAGTCGTTCGATGTGCCGGGGTACGCGCACAGGATCGGGTTGAAGTTCGTGCCATGAATTAGCGCGAGTACTCTCTATCTTTCCCCCACCTCGCTCCTTCCCGGCACTCTCGCCGCCAGAAACGCCGGATCCAGCCGCGAAAACCCGAGCTCGTCCAGGATCACCGTCCCCGCCGTCGTGCGGTCGAAGACGAGGCGCACCGCCCGCACGGTCGATGGGTCGAAGCTCGGGCTGGCGTCCGCGAAGTCGGCGAGCGGCAGCACGTAGCTCTGGAGCACGATTTCGTGAGTCTGCGCGAACCGGCTCGCGTCGCGGCCGCGGCGCCGGTAGACGCGGGTCTCGAGCGGTCGGCGCACGGCGCCGAAGCGGCTGAGCGGAAGACGCGCCGTCGTGCCCGCGGCATCCACCAGCTCCACCGTCAGATCGATGTGCGTGCCATCGCGGCGCTCCTCCTCCTTGTCGCGCGCCGGGCGGGGCCGCTCGGCGCGCGAGGAGTCCTGCTGCGTCGAGTCGCTGGCCGAACTGTCGCGGGGCGCCTTGCGCGGTCCGGGGACGTCCATCGTCGGCGCGAGGAGGAAGACGAGCGACGCATCGCGGCCGCGAGCGATGACATCGCCGATGCGGTCCGAGATAGCGATCGTGAATGCCGCCGGATCGCCCATGAGCGTCGTGTCGTCGCCCGCGATGCGATTGTTCCAGCCGAGCCAGACCGCGTTGTTGAACTGGTCCTGATCGCGCCACCGGAACGGGACGACGGCCTCCTTCCAGGTCGCGAGGCTGTCCCCGCGCAGGGTGACGCCGCCGAGCGATCCGCTCGTGACGTCCACATCCTCCTCGAAGTCCGCGACCGACCGGAAGGTGTGATCCTCGAAGCGCGTGAAGTACATCGTGTTCGGGAGCCACCCGCCGATCACGCGGTGGTCGCGAAACATCGGGAGATAGCGCCGGTCGCCTTTCAGCGTCGCCTCGAGGAAGCCCGCGATGTAGAGCTTCGCGAACTCCTGCTGCTCATCGGCGTCCACGAGGCCGCGCAAATCGAGATGGCGCGGACTGCGCGGGCCGTTGTCGAACGCCCCCCACACGCTGTTCCACTGGCCGTGATTCGCGCGGTACATGTAGACGGCCGACTTGAACCACGGCTGCCCGTCGGTGAACCGGATCCGCTGGTACTGGCGCAGCCCGTGGAAGGTGGAGACGTCGCCGTCGTGCGAGCCGTGGAACACGAGGTAGTTCACGTTCTCGACGGGAACGAGCTGGCTCGCCGGGCGGTACTGGCCATCCACCGGCGCGATCGCGACGAGCGACCTGATGTCGAACCCGAAATCGAGCTTCACCTTCGCGTCATCCGGGTAGTGCGTCAGCCGGTTGAACGCCGCCGCGTGCCCCACCGCTTCGCCCCCGCGGGAGTGTCCCATGAGCGCGATGTTCGACATGTCCACCGTGCCGCGAAACGGATTGCCCTCGGCCTCGTTGAAGCCCTTCCAAGCGGCCAGATGCTGGAGGAGCATCCAACCGCGCGCGTCGTTTTCGTTCCGGATGCCGCCGTTCAGGAAGTTCATGTCCACCGACACGAGGATGAACCCCCGGCTGGCCAGCAACTCGCCGAGATAGTCGTAGCCCGGGTCCGAGAAGTCCTTCATGTCGTGATTGCCGTGCACGATCAGCACGAGCGGGAACGGGCCCGCACCGTCGGGATACCATACCCGTCCGTTGACCGGGAACGCCTTGGGCTCGAAGCCCCAATACTCGCGTCGCTCCTTCGCCGCGCTCGACTCGAGGGACACGAACGGGGAGGCGTCCACCGGCGTCGTCCTGAACGCGACGGAGTCGCGATAGACGGCGCGACGCTGGTCCGTCCCGCTCCCGTAGTACAGCGTGCGGACGGCGTAGGCGCCCGCGTCCGATGGCCGAGGCGCGTCGAGCGCCTGGTATGCGAGCACGGTGGGCGAATCGTCCGTGCTGAGCCGGAGCGGCGCGCACGCGAGCGGTGCCAGGAGAGCAGGGATCACGAGCCTGATGCTGGTGGCTCGACGGGCGCGGCGGGGATCGGACATGGCGACGACCTGTGAGAGGAACGAGCGGCTCTCAAGATGGGGGCAGGTCGGCGCGGAGCGATAGGGTGGCGCGGCGAGGGCGCGACCGGCTCAGTGCCGAACGTCGACCACGAGGCGGGGCGGGTTCGGCAGCTCAATGATGCGGTAGGGATTCGGCGAGCGGAGTCCGAGCACCCACTGGACCTGCGCCTCGAAGTCGCACGTCAACACGAGCTGGCGCAGGTTAGGAAGATCGACCTGGCGATCGCGCTCCGTGATCGTGGCCTGGACCGTGGTGTCGCCCTCGTGCGCGCGCGAAGGCTCGAGGCGTACCTGGAGCCAGCCGTCGCCGGCGACCTCCACCGGTTCGCCCGAGCCGCACTGGCGCACGGGCCGATCCACGTACTCGATGTGATAGCCCGGCACGCGGGAACCGCGAAACTCGAACACGACGCGGTCGAAGTCCTCTTGCGCGGCGGATCGCACCTCGACGAGGATGGCGGGCTCCATCCCTTCGCGGCGCTGGAAGGTGAGCCCCGCGGTGCCGCTCTGCTCCGGAAACGCGAGACGCGGTTCGTCCGAGCGCGCACCGGTGGTGTCGCGCGGCGCGGTGTCCGCCGGCGCGGGCGCCTGGTCGTCGGCCGCGGGCGGCGTGAGGGCCGACGTGTCGCCGGCCCCACCATCGCCGGCCGCGCAGCCGAGCATCAGCAGAGCGGCCACCGGCAGCGCGAGGAGCGTCGTGTGAGCAGATCGCATGGTCTCGTACTCTGGAGATCGACGGCGCCGCCGCGCGATTCGTGCTGCGGAAAGCGTGGTCGGGTTCATGGTCAACGAACGCAAGCCCCGCGCCCGCCCCAGTGGCAGCATTGCTCGACCTCGCTCGCCCTCCCTCGGTGCCGAGGGGGGCCGCGTGGGCCGCTGACCGAACGATCACCAAATACGTTGCGCGCGGATGAAAAGCGACCGCCCCGCCGGGCGGCGGGACGGTCGCGGTCAACACGAGAGTGCGCGATCAGAACATGATACCGAACGTGATCGGCACGAATGAAAACGTCTCGTCGCCCAGGCTGAAGCTGTTGTACCGCACCTCGCCGAACGTGCTGAAGCCGGCGAGGTCGAAGCGCAGCCCGGCGCCGAGGTTCCAGCCGAACTCGTTCTCCCGGTCGCCGCCGGCATCCGCGCTGTACAATCCGACTCCCCCGATCGCGTAGGGGCCGACGCCCACCATCGCGCCCGTCGGAATCCGAAGAACCGCGTTGAGGGTCGCCGAAATGAGGCT
>CAYLPM010000632.1:0-1975 GCA_964385525.1 uncultured Gemmatimonadaceae bacterium | reverse complement strand
CGAGACCAGGCACACCGCGATCGCGGTGGAGGCGGGGACGCCGGAGATAAAGACGAGCTTCCTGTGATCACCGGCGAGAGTTGCAGGGTGTTCGAGCGTGGAACATTCCGGCGCGCCGAGGCTTCCCCTTAACAGCGCAGCAACGCAGCTCACTTCTTCCACTCCCGAACGGTCAGCGTCCCCCCATGTCCACCATTCTCGACATTCACGCCCGTGAGATCCTCGACAGCCGCGGCAATCCGACCGTCGAGTGCGATGTGACGCTGACGTCGGGCGCATCGGGGCGCGCGGCGGTGCCGAGCGGGGCGTCGACGGGCGAGCACGAGGCGCTGGAGCTGCGCGATGGCGACGCGTCGCGCTACCTCGGCAAGGGCGTGCGCAAGGCTGTGCAGGCGATCGACGATACGATCGCGCCGGCGCTGCACGGTATGATCGCGACGGACCAGATGGGAATCGATGCGACGATGCTCGAGCTCGACGGGACGCCGAACAAGGGCAACCTCGGCGCGAACGCGATCCTCGCCGTTTCGCTGGCGACCGCGCGGGCGGCCGCGATGGACGTGGACCTTCCACTGTATCGCTACCTCGGCGGTCCGCTCGCGCGAACGATGCCGGTGCCGATGATGAACATCCTCAACGGCGGCGCGCACGCGACCAACACGGTGGATTTCCAGGAGTACATGATCGTCCCGGTCGGCGCGGAGACGTTCGCAGAGGCGCTTCGCATGGGCGCGGAGGTCTTCCACGCGCTGAAGAAGGTCCTGGTGAAGCGGAAGCTGGCGACCGGCGTCGGCGATGAGGGCGGCTTCGCGCCGGACCTGAAGAACGACGAGGAAGCGCTCGAGGTCATCATCGAGGCGATCGAGGCCGCGAAGTATCAGCCGGGGACGCAGATCGCGCTGGCTCTCGACGTCGCGGCGAGCGAGTTGTCCAGGGATGGCAAGTACAGCTTCAAGAAGAGCGGCGCCGGCACGCTGAACGCCGAAGGGATGATCGCCCTCTACGCGAAGTGGCTGGACGAGTATCCGATCGTGTCGATCGAGGATGGGCTCGCCGAGAACGACTGGAAGGGGTGGGAGCAACTGACGAAGTCGCTCGGGGATCGGGTGCAGCTCGTGGGCGACGACCTGTTCGTGACGAACACGGAGCGGCTCGCGCGCGGGATCGAGAGCGGCGTCGGCAATGCGATCCTCATCAAGGTGAACCAGATCGGGACGTTGACGGAGACGCTGGAGGCGATCGAGATGGCGCGCGCGGCGGGATATCTGTCGGTGATCTCGCACCGCTCGGGCGAGACGGAGGACACGTTCATCGCCGATCTCGCGGTGGGCACCGGCGCGGGACAGATCAAGACCGGTTCGGCGAGCCGCACGGATCGGGTGGCGAAGTACAACCAGTTGCTGCGGATCGAGGAGATGCTCGGCGATTCGGCGGAGTATCCGGGCGGCGCGATCTACGGACTCGAGGGGTGAGCACGCCGATGAAGCCCGGCTGGAAGATCGTGCTGTGGCTGGGGGCGCTGGGCGTCCTGTATTTCGCGATCGAGGGTGGCGAGTGGGGGACGTACGATCTGTTGCGTCAGGGGTCGCGGAAGGCGCGGCTGGCGGCGGAGGTGGACTCGCTCGATCGTGTCGTGGACTCGCTCACGCGGTACAAGCAGCGTCTCGAGACCGACGCGAAGCTCCAGGAGCGGATCGCGCGCGAGGAGTACGGGATGGTGCGAGGGGAGAAGGAGATCCTGTACCGGTTCGTGGAGCCGAGGGATACGACGCGCGAGCGTGACTGAACTTCGAGGCTCGGCGGTCGATTGATCGCGGGGCCCGGCGGCCGGGCTTGTTCGGCTTGACACGATGACCTGGATCACTAAATTTGAGGACACTGACGCGGGGTGGAGCAGCCTGGTAGCTCGTCGGGCTCATAACCCGAAGGTCGCGGGTTCAAATCCCGCCCCCGCTATGACAAGGCGGCCGGTCCC
>CAYLPM010000631.1:0-5633 GCA_964385525.1 uncultured Gemmatimonadaceae bacterium | reverse complement strand
CAGCGCGTCTTCACCGACGTCTTCGGACAGCCGGCGCGGGGATTCCTCGCACCAGCCTGGCAACCGGGTCACGTACTCCCCCTGCGCGACGCGAATGCCGCGGGGCTCGAGCACCTGCTGGGCTTCTTCGCACTCCGGTCGTCAGCGGGTCGCACCGTTCCCCTCGCCACCTGGAGTTGGGACTGTGGTCGCTGGAGCTGGCTCGGGCACGTCGGCCACGGAATCGGGTCGATGCTGGAGTCGCTTGATGGTCGGGTCCCCGTTCTGGCGATTCACCCCCGGGACCTGGAGCGGGGCTTCTGGCCGAAGATCGTGAGGCTCACCCGCGAGTTCCTCGAGAAGGGCTACGAGCCCTCCACATCGGCAGCGCTGCTCGAGGCGGGATGCTGAAGCCGCTCTTCGACGCCATCATGGAACGGCGCTCCCGCCGGTTGATCGAACAGATGAGAGAATGGCTGCCCTCCGAGGGCCCCGTGCTGGACCTCGGCTCGGGAACAGGACACCTCTCGGCGAAGCTCGAGCGCGAGCTGGGGCTCGACGTCGTCACCGCCGACGTGAGCGACATGCACGTCACGGGACGGCCACCGGTCCTGATCGAGGACGGAGTCCTTCCGTTCGAGGAAGGACGATTCTCGGCCGCGCTTCTCCTCTTCATGCTCGCCTACCCGAGCGACCCTGCCGCTGTCCTGGCAGAAGCGGCTCGAGTCACCCGGCGAGGAGGCCCGATCATCCTCGTGCAGTCGCTTCATTCGGGCCGCCTGGGTCACGCGTGGCTTCGCGTGCGGGAGTTTCTCTGGACGATCGTGGCGTTCCACGTCTCGAAGCGCATCGGCTACGTCCCTCCGGAGACGGAGTTCACCATGTGCACGCGGCGCTTCTATACCGCCGATGCCCTTCGGCGGGATCTGCAGACGGCCGGGCTGCGGATCCGCGCTCGACGCGAGCGGCCGGTGCTCCCCGGTCGCGCCCTCGTCGTCGCGGGATGGATGCTGGAGCGCGATGACTGAGAAGCGTCTCTCCTTCGTGATCCCGGCGCGAAACGAGGAGGCGCTGATCGGCGAAGCCCTGGAGGCCATTCTCGCGAGCGTCGCGAGAGCTTCGGGCGTCTCCCGGAACGACCTCTCGCTCGCGGACACCTCGTTCGAGATCGTCGTGGCCGACGACGGGAGCGAGGACGCCACCGCGGCCATCGTCGGCGCTTTCGCCAATGACGTCGGCGTGCGACTGGTCCCGTGCGTCGGCCGCAGCTGCGCCGCCGCACGAAACGTCGGCGCGGCGGCCAGCTCGGGGCGGGTGCTCTGCTTCGTCGACGCGGATACCATCATTCCCGAGCATGCGGTCGACCGCATTCTGGAGCTCCACGTGGACGAGGGCAGATGCCTGGTGCTCTATCAGCTCGCCTCCCGGGAGCCCGGCATCCGGGCGTGGCTCTGGTGGAGCTTCTGGGGGCTGGCGCGACACCTGCCCCTCGCGCGGGCGAAGTCGATGCCGGCGTTCATGAGCTGCGACCGCCAGCACTTCGAGAGATACGGCCCGTTCAAGGAATCCTGGCTGATCGCCGAAGAGTGGCCACTGACCGGGGCGGCATGGCGGTACCACCCCGAGCGCTTCCTCTATGATCGAACTCTCACCGCGCGCACTTCCAGCCGGCGAATGGAGCTCCAGCCGTTCGGATACGTTCGAACATTTCTGAAATGGGTGTCGGTCGTCCTGTTCCCCTCCGCGCGTACCTCGCTCGACGACCGCATCCGACACGAGGCAGGCAACCAATGATGCAGGGAAAGACGACCGTTCTGATCCTCGGCATCGCCTGCCTGCTCTCCGGGGATCGGTGAGATGGAGCGCGCCTGGTTTCGTGTATGCCTCGCTCTGGCACGACCGCTCCGATCCGCAACGTACTCCAGGGTCCGGATGTTCCACCACGACGGCGAGCTTCAGGTGCGAAAGCATCGCGTCTTTTACGCGCCGCTGCTGGTGTGGATGGGTGACCGGTTGATGAGGATTCTCGGCACCGGCGTGCGAGTCCTCCCTCAGCGCGAATGGGAGGAGCGGGAGCGCCGGATCTACGCGAGCCTCCACGGTACCTCGATCCGGATCGACGCCGGCAGGATCCTGGTCCTGCCGTGCCTGGCTGGAAGGAACCTGGCGGCCGTGCTCGAGAATCCGGAGCTGGAGGAGTCGCTCCGGAAGCGAGCCATCGAAGTGGCGGTCGTCGCCCTCGCCGAGCTCCACGCAACGGGATTCACCCACGGCGATGCGATGGCAGAGAACGTGGTGGTCGAGCTCGAGGCCGGAGTCGCCCACTGGATCGACTTCGAGACCGCGCATGATTCGAGTCGCCCGTTGTCGTGGCGCTGCGCCGATGACGTGCGAGCGCTGCTCGCCACCTGTCTCGTCCGGACCAGCCCCGGGGAGTTCGACGAAACTCTCCAGCTCATCCTGGATGTCTATCCGGACCAGGGAGTGGCCCGGCTTCTGGCCACGAGCTTCGCCTCGGTGTTGCGACGCCCGCTCACGTTCCACCTCGGCCAGGCGGCATTGTCCCTTCCGCATTTCCGGGAGATCGCGCGATTGCTGCGAGCGCGCTTCGGCGAATAGCGGCTACCGCCGGATCGGCTCGCTTCGCCCGCTTGCGTCCCGACCTGGCTCGGCGTACGATCGCGCGAACCGGACCAGGCGAAACGCACAGTCGTATCCGAAACTCAGCGTCTTTCCTGCGCCGCGGCACCGGCGCATGATCGCGCACAACCCCGAACCGGAGCGCTCATGGCTGTCGAGTCGGATTCGCCGTCGCCCGTCTTCACCATCGGCCGCCTTGCACTGTGGGTGGTCCTGGCGTTGATGCTCGTCTCCATCCTCTACTCGGCGTGGCAAGTCGTCGCGAACTGGACGTCCATCACCGTTTGACGCTCCACACAACGCCTCACGAGGGTCTCCGATGACGAAGCGACATACCCGGCTGTTCTTCGTCGGCAGCACGCTGCTGTTCGCGGCCATCTTCCTCGGTCTCACGATCGACAGCCACCGACAGTTCGATCGGCTCACCAATGCCGATCGCATCACGCCGGAGGTCGCGGCGGGCAAGGACGTGTGGCACGACAAGAACTGCATCAACTGTCACACGCTGCTCGGCGAAGGTGCCTACTACGCGCCGGATCTGACGAAGATCACGCAACAGCGGGGCGAGGCGTACCTGCGGGCGTTCCTCACGGATCCGTCGCAGTTCTACTCGGAGGAGGTGCACCGCCGTCTGATGCCGAACCCGAATCTGACCGACGAGGAGATGACGCAGGTCATCGCGTTCCTGGACTGGGTCGCGAACATCGACAATCAGGGCTGGCCGCCCCGGCCGATCCTCGTCAGTAGCGGACAGCTCGCCGGCGCGGCCACTGTCCCGGAACCAACGGGCGCCGCGTCGGACGATCCCGTCGCGATGGGCGAGGTGTTGTTCCGGCAGACGCCGCCCGCCTGCTATGCCTGTCACTCCATCTCGCCCGGCGTCAACCTCGCCGGACCGAGCCTCGCCGGGATCGGCACTCGCGCCGCGGCGCTCGTCGACAGCGCGAGCTATACCGGAGGCGCACCCGACGCAGCCGGCTACATCCGCGAGTCGATCGTCAACCCGCACGCGTACCTCGTTCCCGGTCAGATCTACTCCGCCGGCGGCCGCTCGTTCATGCCGGACAACTACCCGACGACGCTCACTGCCGAGCAGATCGATCATCTCGTCGCGTACCTCGTCACCCTGCGGTAGGAGACCCGGCCACATGCGTTACCGCACCCAGTGGATCGCGTACCCGTACTTCGTCGTCGCGATGCTGCTCTTCGGTCTGCAGATGGCGTTCGGACTGCTGGCCGCGGTCAAGTACCTCGGCCCCGATCCACTGCTGAACGTCCTGCCGTTCGACAAGGTCAAGGCCGTCCACACCAACCTCCTGATCGTGTGGGTGCTCACGGGCTTCATGGGCGCCACCTACTACGTCGTGCCGGAGGAGTCGCGGACCGAGATCTGGAGCGAGAAGCTCGCGTACTGGCAGCTCGGGATCTGGACGCTGAACGGCGTCGTCATCGTCATCGGCTTCCTCTTCGGCATCACCGCCGGCAACAAGCTGCTCGAGCAGCCGTGGCCGCTGAAGATCGTGATCGTCGTCGTGATGCTGATGTTCCTGTACAACATCTTCATGACGATCCGGAAGGCCGGCCGCTGGACGACCACGGAGGGTGTGCTCGTTGCCGGTCTGGCGCTCGCGGCGCTGCTGTATCTGCCGGCACTCCTGGTCTTCCACAACTACACCGTCAGCATCTTCTATCGCTGGTGGACCATCCATCTGTGGGTGGAAGGCGTGTGGGAGATGGTGCAGGCGGGCCTCCTGGCGTACCTGCTCATCCGGCTCTCCGGCGTGGACCGGGAAATGATGGAGAAGTGGCTCTACGTCATCGTCGGGCTGGTGTTCATCGCCGGCATCCTCGGCACGGCGCACCACTACTACTGGGTCGGCGTGCCACAGTACTGGCTGCCGATCGGCGGCATCTTCAGCGCACTCGAGCCGCTCGCGCTCGTGGGCATGGCCATGTTCGCCTACTACGCCATGCGCCGCTCGGGGCTGTCGCACCCGAACACCTTGGCGCTGCACTGGACGATCGGCAGCGCGGTGTTCACGGCGTTCGGCGCGGGGCTTCTCGGGCTCGCGCACACCTGGCCGTCGGTCAACAAGTGGACGCACGGCACGCTGATCACGCCGATGCACGGGCACTCCGCGTTCTTCGGAGCGTACGTGATGATCAACCTCGCGATCATCACGTTCGCCATGCCGTACCTCACCGGCCGCTCGGAGGAGCGGAGAATGAGCTCGCTCGGCTTCTGGGCATTCTGGCTCATGACCGGCGGCATGTTCGGCATGACCCTGGCGTTCGCGGCCGCCGGCATCGCCCAGACGTACCTGGAACGCATCATGGGGCTTGGCTACCTGGAGACGCAGCTCAAGATCCAGGTGCACTTCCTCATGCTCATGGTGGCGGGCGTGATCTTCACCGCCGGCGTGGCGGCGTTCATCTGGGACTTCTTCCGGTACGCGCCGCGGCGTGCACCGGCCGCCGCGACGGCCCACGATCTGCCCGCATTGACGGTGCCGGCGACGTGACCGCCCTCCCTGCGCGGGCGATCGGCATGCCCGATCGGCACGCGGCGCTGCGCTATCTCGACGACGAGCCGTACTACCTGCCCGTCGGCGATGAGATCGAGATCTTCGAGCGGTGTCACGCACGCGGTCTCTCGGTCATGCTCAAGGGGCCCACGGGCTGCGGCAAGACGCGGTTCGTCGAGCACATGGCGTGGCGGCTCGGCCGTCCCGTCGTCACGGTCGCCTGTCACGATGATCTCTCGGCCAGCGACCTCACCGGCCGCTGGCTCGTGCGCGGCGGGGAAACCGTCTGGCAGGACGGTCCACTCGCGCTCGCGGTTCGTCGCGGTGCGATCTGTTATCTGGACGAGGTCGTGGAGGCGCGACAGGACACGATCGTCGTCATTCACCCGCTCACCGATGACCGGCGCATCCTGCCGCTCGAGAAGGCCGGGGAGCTGGTCGAGGCCGCGAGCGGGTTCCAGCTCGTCATCTCGTACAACCCCGGCTACC
>CAYLPM010000630.1:0-3607 GCA_964385525.1 uncultured Gemmatimonadaceae bacterium | reverse complement strand
CCCTCGGCCGAGGCGATCGAATTCCTGCTCCAGCGCATGCAGCGCACGAAGACGAATCGCGAGTTCTTCGCGTCGATGGCGCAGGGCTGACCGGTCGACCGATCGTCCGCCGATCGGTATATTCGATCCGTGGATGATCTCAAGGGGCGCCAGATGGCCGTCGACTATGGGGACCGGCGGATCGGCCTCGCGGTGAGCGATCCGACGGGAACCATCGCGTCCCCGGCGGGTGTGATTCTTCGCCGGCCGGGCAAGCGCCCGCCGATCGCCGAAATCATCCGGCGAGCGGAGGCGATGGAGGTCCGGGGCTTCGTCGTCGGCCTGCCCCTCGACGAACGGGGGGAAGAAACGGTCCGGAGCGCCGAAGCCCGGCATGTCGCGGCCCAGCTGGAGTTGCGGACGGGCCTCCCGACGCGTCTCGTGGACGAGCGCTACACCACGGCGGCCGCCCTGCGCGCCGTGCGCGAGCTCGGCGGCTCGACGCGCGGACGCAAGGGAGACGTCGATGCGCTCGCCGCCACGGTCCTGCTTCAACACGCCCTCTCCCTCCCCGGCTGACTGCTCCAGCATGCACCCTTCCCTTCGGGCTGACTGCTTCAGCATGCACCCTTCCGCTCGGGCCGACTGCTCCGGCCTGAAATCGCCCGACCGGGCGGCGGACGTCGCCCGCCGGCCCTGGGCGCCGTGCCCTCGTCGCGCGGTGGCGTTCACGCTCGTGCTCGCACTCGCGAGTACGGCATGTGGCGGCGGCGACGACGACGAAGGACCGGCGGAGCCGGTGCAGGTGGTCATTCCGGCGGGCAGTCACTTCTCGGCGGCGACGGACTCGCTCGCGAACGCCGGACTCATCGGGTCGCGACCCTTCTTCCGTGCGTACGCCAAGCTGACGCGCCGCGACCGGTCACTGAAGGCCGGCACCTATCGCTTTCCATCCAACGCGACGTGGGGACAGCTCCTCGACGCGCTGACGCGCGGGCGCGGCGTCGTGCGCACGGTTACCGTGCCCGAAGGCTATGCGCTGTCCGCGATCGTCCCGCTGCTCGCCCGCACGCTGGCGTTGAGTGAGGACTCGCTCCACGCGGCGGTCCAGGACAGCGCGCTGCGCGCCCGGCTCGCGGTGCCCACGCCGACACTCGAGGGATATCTCTTTCCGGAGACGTACACCTTTGCGGAGGGCGCGTCGGCACGCGAAGCGGTGGGCGCGATGGTGCGCGAGTTCGAGCGCCGCTGGCAGCCGGAGTGGACCACGCAGCTCGACTCGCTCGGCATGACGCGGCATGACGTCGTCACCCTCGCCTCGATCGTGGAGAAGGAAGCGCGGCTCTCCGAGGAGCGGCCGGTGATCGCGGCGGTGTACCACAACCGGCTGCGAAAAGGGATGCTGCTGCAGGCGGATCCAACGGTGCAGTACGCGCGCGGCGAGCACGCGACGCGGGTGCTCTACGAGCATCTCGAGGTCGACTCTCGGTACAATACGTATCGCCATCCGGGGCTGCCCCCCGGACCGATCGCATCGCCGGGCGATGCGAGTCTGCGGGCGGCGCTGCATCCGGCGAGCGTGCCATATCTGTTCTTCGTAGCGCACCCCGACGGGCATCACGAGTTTCACGTCACTTTCGAGGGACATACCCGGGCGCGCCAGGAGGTGCGTCGTGCGCAGCGGCAGCGCGCGCGGCGCGCCTCGACGCCGTCGGGGCGCTGACGGAGCATCGTCATACCGAGACGTCGAGGCGCTGACGGCGAGTATCATCCGAGCTCGGCGACGGATCCTGCAGCAGCCGCCGTAGAGGGGTCACCTTCGCCGTCGCGCGCGCGCTCGAGTCCCGGCGCGGATCAGTCGGCGAGGAGGTCGGGGCGCAGGGCTCGCGCGCCCCGGAGGTAGACGTGCCGCATCGCCGGGCGCGATGGTGGCGCCTCGGTGTGGAGCAGGACGCGAATGCACCGTTCTAGCGCGCCGGGGACGGGGATCTCCATCGTGCAGAGCAACGGCACCTCGATCCAGCCGAGCTCGCGCGCGGCGCGCGCGGGGAATTCGCTGCGTAGATCGGACGTCACCGTGAAGATCGCCGAGATGATGTCGTCCGGGTGCAGCTCGTTGCGTTCGACGATCGTTCGCAGGAGCTCGCGCGTCGCATCGCGGATCTCGTCCGCCATGTCGTGTTCCACCGTGGTGGCGCCGCGGAGCGCCCGAATTCGTCGCTGAGTACCCATGCCCACGTTCGATCCTCGCGCACTGCGGCTGCTGGTGATCACCGATGATCTGCGCGATGGCCTCGAGGGGCTCGTGTCGCGCGCGCGCGCCGCCGCGCGCGGCGGCGCGACGATGCTGCAGCTTCGGCTCAAAGATGCGGATGCCCGGACGCTCTTGGAAGTGGCGCGTGCGCTGGTGGATGCCGTCCAGGTCCCTGTGATCGTGAACGACCGGGCGGATGTCGCTCTGGCGGCCGGCGCCGCCGGTGTGCACGTCGGGGCCGACGATCTCGCCGCGTCGGTGCTGCGGCCGCTCGTGCCGCCAGGCTTCATCATCGGCGCGTCAGTCGGGACGGAGGCCGAGCTCGTGCACGCGCGGGGCGCCGACTACGTGGGGATCGGGCCGGTGTTCGCGACGGCGTCGAAGTCCGATGCGGGCCCGTGGATCGGCGTCGAGGGATTCGCGGCGCTTCGGCGCCGCGTGTCGCAGCCGGCCGTGGCGATCGGTGGCATCACGGCGGACAACGCACGGACGGCGCTCGCGGCGGGCGCGGATGGCGTCGCGGTGATCAGGGCCGTGTTCAGCGCTGCCGCGCCCGAGCGCGCGGCGAGACAGCTCCGGAGCGCCATCGAAACGTGACGTCGGGCGCTTCCCGCGTCTTGCCGGTGCGGCGCTCGATCCGGGCTTGGGCGCGCGCGCGCGCTTCCGGCGCGTACATCGCCACGCGTAGCTGCGCGAACACAGGCGGCAGCGTGACGAGATCCACGAGCTCCGGATCGAACTGTCGTCCGCGGCCGCCGAGAATTGCGCGCTCGGCCTCGGCCACCGATCGCTCCGCTTGATAGGGCCGTCCGCTCGTGACCACATCGAAGGTGTCGGCAATGGCGACGATGCGAGCTGAGAGCGGGATGCGTCGGCCGCGCAGGCCGCGCGGATAGCCGCGGCCGTCCCACCGCTCGTGGTGCGCGATGACGCCTGCCGCGAGCTCGGGATAGAACGCCCGCAGCGGTGCCAGCACCGCGGCGCCGCGCTCGGGGTGAGAGGCAATGGCGTGGCGTTCCGCATCTGACAGCGCGTCATCATCGTGCAGGATGTCGAAGAGCGCGCCGTGGATCTTGCCGATGTCGTGAAAGAGCGCCACGCGCTCCACGTTGCGCCGTCGATGAGACGTCACACCACGCGCATCGGCAATGATGCCTGCATACGCGGCGACGCGGCGGACGTGCGCGCCCGTCTCGCGATCGTTGGCATCGATGGCGTTGAGGAGGACCTCGAGCGCCGCCGCGCCGAAGCGTTCACTGATGCGGCGCTCGCGATGCTCGTGAGCGACTGCTGCCAGGGCGCCGAGGGTCAGGCCGGACGTGAGATAGAAGAGGGGATTCACGGCTCGGGGCGGCGCAAATTCCATGCGGGAGA
>CAYLPM010000629.1:0-6828 GCA_964385525.1 uncultured Gemmatimonadaceae bacterium | reverse complement strand
GGAGCTCGAGATCATCGCGCGCGCGACCGACGAACCGGACGAGATCCATGCGGTGCGACACCGGGCGCATCCGGTCTGGGGCGGACAGTTTCACCCGGAGTCCGTGCTGACCGAAGGCGGGATGCGGCTGCTCGAGAACTTTCTGGCGCTCGCCGGATGATCGCGTCGCCTCCGCGCCGGTTCCCCGACGTGCGACGCTCGTGCGCGACCACGCGGCGAGCGAAGCCGCGCGCCGACGCCCGGCCTTGGTCGCCGGCGGGACGCCGGGCCGCGATGTGGCGGCTCGCGGTGCTGTTCGCTCTGGTCCTCGGCGCCCTGGCGCCGGACCTGGCGCACGCACAGACCCTGGTGCGCGTGCGCGATGCGGGCCCGGGGCGGGCCGGACGCATCCTGCGCGCGGCGCTGGGGGAACCGCACGTGCTGCTCGTGCCCGACACCGCGCTGATCGCGCTGCCGCGCGATTCGGTCTTCTCGCGAACGGTGATCATCATCGGCGCGGACGCCACCGTCGCGAGCACGGTCGAGGGCGACGTCATCGTCGTCGGTGGGGATCTCTTCCTGCACCCCGGCGGCCTGATCTCGGGGCGCGCGATCGCCATCGGCGGCGGCGTCTACAACTCGACGCTGGCACTCGTCGAGGGCGGGCGTCTCGCCTTTCGCGACCTGACGTTCGTCGTCACGCGCGAGAGCGGAACGGTGCTGCTGGACTACCGGGCGCTGGGCGACGAGCCCGCGCCGGGCGTGATGCTCTGGGGCTTGTATGGGCTTGGACTCCCCGGGTACACGCGCGTCGACGGATTGTCGATTCCGATCGGCGTCGCCGCGGAGTGGGACGAGCCCGCCGTCGACGCGCTGGCCACGGTCACGTATCGCTCGCACCTGGGCGCGGTGGATCCGCGGCTCCGGATCGGCCTCCGGCTCGACCGCCGAACGCGCATCGAGCTCTCGGCCGAACGCGCGACGCTCACAAACGATGACTGGATTCGAGGAGACGCGCTAAACTCGTTGCTCACCGTCGCCATTGGTCGTGATGCGCGGAACTACCATCGCGCCGACCGCGCCGACCTCGCGGTCGCGCGATTGTGGGAGACCGAGTCGGCGGAGTACGCATCCTTCGTCGGTGCTTCGATCGAGCGCGCGTGGTCGGTCGGCCCGCTCCCCGGAAGCACCAGCGCGCCCTGGGCCGCGATGGGCCGGGACGAGGTCGTCGACGGAATGCGCCGGCCGAATCCTCCGGTCCTTCGCGGCCGCATCTCGTCGGCGAGGGTCGGCGTGCGCGCCCTGTGGGAAGAGCAGGGACTCGAGGCCGCGATCCGCCTGGGCGGCGAGGTCCCCTTCCAGACGCCGGGTGACTCGCGGTGGCAGCAGCTGACTCTCGATACCGAAGTGGAGTTTCCGACATTCGGGTCGCACCGGCTCGCCGTCGCCGCGCACATGGTCACGACGTTCGGCGACGCCGCGCCGCCGCAGCGGTTTGCCTATCTTGGCGGCTCCGGGACCCTGCCGACATTCGACCTGCTCTCGTTCGGCGGGGATGAGCTGGTGTTCGGCGAGGGTCGCTACATCATCCCCGTCGAACGGATCACGGTGCCGTACCTCGGCTCGCCGCGCGTGGAGCTGCGATACATGATCGGTTCGGCCGGCGTGAGAACGCTCCCCGCGCTGGAGCAGAACCTCGGCGTTCGGCTCGCGTTGGCGCCGCTGAAAGTCGACTGGACCATGGAGCCGATCAGCGGAGACAGCGAGGTGTCCGTGGGGTTGACGATCGGCCGCTGATCACCCTCGCATCCAGGCCTTTGCTTTCTCGCGGCGCCACGCCTATATTGGATGGCGTGAATCTTGCATCCCGCCACGCGTCCCCAGTGCCTCCATGCGATCCCTCGCGGTGATTCCGGCCCGCCTGGGCGCGACCCGACTTCCGCGCAAACCGCTTCGCCTCCTCGGCGGCGTTCCCCTCATCGTTCGCGTCTGGGAGCACATCGCCGCCATGCGCGTCGCCGACGCATGTGTCGTCGCGACCGACAGTGACGAAGTCGCCCGCGCGGCCACCGATGCCGGCGCGGACGTCGTGCTCACCAGTCCCGACCACCCCTCCGGCACCGATCGCGTCGCGGAAGTTGCTCGCCTGCCGCGGTACCGGGACATCCGCACGATCGTCAACGTGCAGGGAGACGAGCCGTTCGTCGCCGGCGCCGCGGTCCGGGGCGCGCTACGCATGGTCCGCGATGGTCGCTTCGGGCTCGGCACCGCGGCCGCACGGGCCCCGCGCGACGTGCTCGCGCAGACGCACGTGGTCAAGCTCGTGGCGGCGGACGACGGCCGGGCGTTGTATTTTTCGCGGGCCGGAATTCCGTTCCTGCGTGACGAGACCGATGCGTCGATCCTCGACGGTCGCGTGATGCAGCACATCGGCATCTATGCCTACGAGCGGGATGCCCTCGAGCGCTGGGTCGGGCTGCCGGAGCATCCGCTCGAGCGCATTGAACGGCTGGAACAGTTGCGGCCACTCGCCGCGGGGATGGCGATCGGCGTCGCGATCGTCGACGAACCGCCGACCCCCGGCATCGACACCGAAGCCGATCTCGACCGGGCGAACGCCCGGTGGACTGCCCTCACCGCAGGACGGACGTGATGCAGAGCACCCCGAGCCAGCAGACCAAGTTCATCTTCGTCACCGGCGGCGTCGTCTCCTCCCTCGGCAAGGGGATCGCGGCCGCCTCGCTGGGCCGCCTCCTCGTCGAGCGCGGCGTCCGCGTCTCGATCATGAAGTTCGATCCCTATCTCAACGTCGATCCGGGGACGATGTCGCCGTTCCAGCACGGCGAGGTATACGTCACCGACGATGGCGCCGAGACCGACCTCGACCTCGGCCACTACGAGCGGTTCATCGATCGGTCGCTCTCGCAAGCGAACAACGTCACCACCGGCCGCATCTACCTCAACGTCATCACCAAGGAGCGGCGCGGCGAGTATCTCGGCTCCACCGTGCAGGTGATCCCGCACATTACCGACGAGATCAAAGCGGCGATGCGGCGCCTGGCGCCGGAGAACGACGTCGTGATCGTCGAGATCGGCGGTACCGTCGGCGACATCGAATCGTTGCCGTTCCTCGAGGCCATCCGGCAGTACCGGCAGGAGATCGGCCGCGAGAACGCAATGTTCCTGCACCTCACGCTCGTGCCGTACATCGCCGCGGCCGGCGAGGTGAAGACCAAGCCGACCCAGCACTCCGTGCGCGAGCTGATGGAGATCGGTATCCAGCCCGATGTCCTCATCTGCCGCACCGAGCGGCCACTCTCCGATGACGTCAAGCGCAAGATCGCGCTCTTCTGCAACGTCGACTTCGGCGCGGTGATCGAGAGCCGCGACGTCGGGACGATCTACCAGATCCCGCTCGACTTTCACGAGCAGGGACTCGATCAGCTCGTGGCGCGGCGCCTCGGGCTCGGCTCGCGGGCGCCCGACCTGACTGCCTGGCGCGCGCTGGTACAGCGCGTCGTGGCGCCGCGCGAGCGCGTCCGCATCGCCGTGGTCGGCAAGTACACGGAGTTCGTCGACAGCTACAAGAGCGTCCAGGAGGCGCTCATCCACGGCGGCATCGCCAACGACGTCGGCGTCGACATCGCGTGGCTCTCGAGCGAACAGTTCACCAGCCGCGAGCGCGCCGCCGAGATCCTCGGGCGCGTGGACGGCCTGCTCGTTCCCGGAGGCTTCGGCGTGCGCGGTGTCGAGGGCATGGTGGAGGCGATCCGCCACGCCCGCGAGTCCGGCCTGCCGTTCCTCGGCATCTGCCTCGGCATGCAGACCGCGATCATCGAGTTCGCGCGCAACGTGCTCGGGCTCGATGACAGCCACTCCTCGGAGTTCGCGCCGGAATGCGAGAACGCGGTCATCTCGCTCATGGAATCGCAACAGCACGTCACCGACATGGGGGGGACGATGCGGCTCGGCGCCTACCCGTGCCGCCTCGCGGAGGGCACGCTCGCGCACTCGGCCTATCGGGTCAGCGAGGTGAGCGAGCGACACCGGCACCGCTACGAGGTGTCCAACAGCTACCGGGAGCAGTTCCTCGCCAACGGCCTGCGGCTCAGCGGCCTCTCGCCCAACGGGCTGCTCGTGGAGATCGTGGAGGTCGAGGGGCATCCCTGGTTCGTGGCCTGCCAGTTCCACCCCGAGCTGCAGTCGCGTCCCACCCGCCCGCATCCCCTCTTCGCGGGATTCATCGCGGCGACGCTGCGTTCGCGGCGCGCCGAACAGCCGCGGCGCGAAGACGCCTACGTCGAGGCAGCGGACTGACGTGGCGCACCCCTCGGCGACGCTCGTCCGCGCCTTTCCGGCGGATGCGCTCTTCCTCATCGCGGGACCCTGCGTCGTCGAGGATGATGCGCTGAACCTCCGGGTCGGCGAACATCTCGCGCGCCTGGCCGAGCGCCTGCCGGGCGGGATCCTCTACAAGGCCAGCTTCGACAAGGCGAACCGCTCCAACGCCGGCGCGGCGCGCGGTCCGGGGATCGACGAGGGCCTCGCGGCACTCGAGCGTGTGCGGAGCGCGACTGGGCTGCGCATCCTCACGGACGTGCATCTGCCGGAGCAGTGCGCGCCGGCCGCCGAGGTGGTCGACGTGCTCCAGATCCCGGCGTTCCTCTGTCGGCAGACCGATCTGCTGGAGGCCGCCGGAGCGACGGGCAAGGCGGTGAACGTCAAGAAGGGCCAGTGGATGCATCCCGAGGGGATGCGCGGCGCCGTCGCGAAGATCCGCGGCGCGCGGCCGACCGGCGCGACGACCGGTGAAGTGGCCGTGACCGAGCGGGGCACCTTCTTCGGCTATGGTGATCTCGTCGTCGACATGCGCGCATTCGCGCGTCTGCGCACGGCCTGCGAGGCGCCCGTGATCTTCGATGCGACGCACAGCGTGCAGCGCCCGGGGCAGGGAGAGGCGGGCGCCAGCGGCGGTGCCCGCGAGTACATCCCGCCACTCGCCATGGCGGCGGTCGCCGCAGGCGCGGACGGCGTGTTCATGGAGACCCACCCGGCCCCGGACCGCGCGCCGAGCGATGGGCCGAACATGATCCCGCTCGATCGTCTCGACGCGCTCGTCGACCGTCTCCTCGGCGTCTGGGAGCTCGCCCACCGATGATCGATCCCGCGCTGGCCCGCCGGATCCGCATCGTCGGCATCGACGTCGACGGCGTGATGACGGACGGCGGCATCTACCTCGGCGACGTAGGCGGCTCCCGGGTCGAGTTCAAGCGCTACGACATCCAGGACGGCCTGGGCGTAAAGCTGCTCCGGTCCGCCGGAGTCCGCGTGGTCATCCTCACCGGCCGCGTCTCGGAGAGCGTGCGGCTCCGCGGCGAGGAGCTCGAGGTCGACGACGTCATCCAGGATGAGCAGGCGCGCAAGCTCGCGCCGTTCCTCGAGCTCCTCGACCGCTACGGAATATCGACCGACGAAGCGGCCTTTCTCGGCGACGACTTCCCCGACATGGCGGTGTTGCGGGTGGTCGGCCTGCCGGTGGCGGTCGGCAATGCCGTGCCGGAGGTCAAGCGCGTGTGCTCGGTCCACCTCGAGCGCGCCGGTGGGCGCGGCGCCGTGCGGGAGTTCAGCGAAGCGTTGCTCCGGGCGCGCGGGGAGTGGGAACGCCTCTGCGAGGAGTACGTGGCGGAGCGGTCGAACCCGGCGGAGAGCCGAGCGTGACCAGCGACGAGGTGATCCAGCGCGGGCGGCGCGTCGTGCGCATGGAGCGCGATGCGCTGGCCGAGGTCGAGGAGCGGATCGACGAGTCGTTCGCGCGCGCGGTCGAGCTCATCGCGTCCGCGACCGGTCGCGTCATCGTCGCCGGCGTGGGCAAGTCCGGCCTGATCGGGCGAAAGATCGCGGCGACCTTCACCTCGACCGGCACGCCGGCGTCGTTTCTCCATCCGGTGGATAGCTCGCACGGCGACCTCGGCATCGTCGGCGCCGGCGACATCGCGCTGCTGATCTCCAAGAGCGGCGAATCGGATGAGCTGCTGGCAATGCTCGAGGATCTCAAGCGGCTCGGCGTGCGCACGATCGCGCTGACGGGGAGCCGGACTTCGACGCTCTCGCGCCTGTCGGACGTCGCGCTGGATGGATGGGTTCGCGAGGAGGCGTGCCCGCACGACCTGGCGCCAACGACCAGCACGACGGTGGCCCTCGCCATCGGCGACGCGCTGGCCGTCACGCTGCTCGAGGAAAAGGGCTTCCGCCGCGAGGACTTCGCGCGCATTCACCCGGGCGGACACCTGGGCCGAAAGCTCCTCACGAGGGTAGAAGAGATCATGCTGACCCGCGATCTCCCTCTCCTTCCCCCGTCGGCGACGATGCGGCAGGCGGTCGTGGAGCTCGCGGAGCGACGGGGGACCGTCGTCGTGACCGATGACGAGCGGCACGTGCTTGGCGTGGTCACCACCGGCGATCTCACCCGGCTCATGGAACGCGAGGAGAACTTTTTCCACGTCCGCCTCGAGGAAGTCATGACGCGCGCGCCGAAGGTCGCCCGCCACGACGAGCTCGCGAGTGCCGTGGTGTACCGCATGGAGCAGCACGGTATCATGGCGATGCCGGTGGTCGGCGCCGACGAGCGGGTCGTCGGTCTCGTGCACCTTCACGATTTGATGCGGGCGAGGGTGGCATGATGCGGCCGCCGCTCGCGTTCGCCGCCGCCGTCGCCCTGCTCGCCGGCGCGACGGCGTGCGGACCCGACTCGCAGGCACCGCCGACGACGGCATCGTCGATCGCCGACAGCGCGGATCAGGTGATCTTCGGGCTCTCGACGCACGTCTCGCAGGAGGGAGTGCGGCAGGC
>CAYLPM010000628.1:0-1708 GCA_964385525.1 uncultured Gemmatimonadaceae bacterium | reverse complement strand
CGCGAGATCAGCGTCGGCCGCACATCGATCAGCGGGACGACCAGTCGCGGATCGAGGGCGCTGGCCGCGACGGCGACACCGAGCAGCCCCGGCGCCGCGAGCTCGAGGCACGGCGCCAGCGACCGGGTCGGGAGCGCGACGACGACCGCCGCGGCGGTGCCGGATGTCAGCAGCCCCTCGAGCTCCGTCGCCGAGAGCGGCAGTGCGGTGAGCCGCGTGTCGCCCATCATGTCCGGGAGCGCCGTCGTGATCGCGGCGCGTTCGGTGCTTCCTTCGAGGAACCCGGAGAGCGCCGCGAGCCGCTCGGCGATCGCGCGGGCGGTGGCATCACTCTCGTCGTACGCCACCCGCGGGGCACGCCGCCCGGCGCGCGCGAGGTTCTGCACGGCGCCGGCGGGGACGGTCTCGCAGTACGACGTTCCCTGCCACCAGAACGGCCCGGCGGCAGGACGTGCCGCGCCGCGGACGGCGTCGCGCGAGACCTGCGAGCGCAGTCGAGACAGCCACTCGTTCTCGTCGGAGGTGCCGACGCCCGTGCGGCCCGGCACCACGATGGCATAGGTGAGCGTCCACGGCATCGTATCGATCGCGTAGTCGGTGCGAGTGCGCGCGTAGTCGATCGCCGCGGGATCGTCCGTCATCAGCGCATCCACACCAGCGTCGAGCTGATTGCGCGCGCCACTCGCCGGCGTCTGCCGCACGCGAAGGACCGGAGCGGCCAGCGTGCTCCCGGGCTTCGCGCGCGGAACCAGGATGGCGCGGCTCGGGGTCGTCGCACCCGAGGTGCGGTGGCTTCCCGCACCGATGCCCGCGCTCGACGAGCCCGTACGCGCCGGCGCGAGCGCGGGATGCGCGAGGACGGCGATCGCATCATCGGTCTCGAGCTCGAACTCCAGCACCAGGGTCCGGCCCTCGGCGTTCCGGATGGTCACGGGGACGGCCCACGCCGGGAGTCGCTGCCAGCTCGCGCGCACGTCGGCGGCCGTGAGCGGCGTCCCGTCCGCGAATGCGGCATCCTCGCGCAGCGTGATCGTCCACAGCGCTCCCGCGTCGCGCCTCCAGCTCTCGGCGAGCGCCGCGCGAACGCGGCCCTCGCAGTCGATCTCGACCAGCGTGCGATGGAGGTGCGCGTAGACGAACCGCTCGCTCGCCGTGATCGGATGCGACCGGCCGGACGCCGCCACTGCATCGGAGAGTACGACCGTCAGCGTGTCGGCGGGCGCCGCGCCACGGTCCCCGACGAGGCAGGCATCGTCGTCCGTGCGAGGCGCCGGACCCTCCGTTGGAAGGCGGGGACCGGAAGGAACGCAGGCGGCGAGGGCGAGCAGGAGCGCGGAGGACGATCGGTACGACGGGATGCGCATGTCGGGCGTGGCTCGGGAGGTGGACACCTTGATTCTATCGTGAGCGAGGCGGGGATGTTCCGGCGCGTGATGCCGGTCACCAAGGCGCCGGAGATCACGACGCGCTCACTTCACGCGGACTGCCCGGCGGCCGGTCGCGCAACTCGCCATCACTCGCTCCGCAACGCTTCATCGTGCGCAGGTCTCCCCTGACGCTCCGGAGCGAGGCGACCTTCGGCGAGATTCGGGCGGCGCGGTGTCCAGAGCGCAGGCGCTCCTTACTCCCCCTTCAACGCATCCTGCGGCTCGATCCGCATCGCGCGCCGCGCCGGCAACCAACTCGCCAGCAGCGCCACCCCGAGCAG
>CAYLPM010000627.1:0-2075 GCA_964385525.1 uncultured Gemmatimonadaceae bacterium | reverse complement strand
GATGACGTGCTCGCGGCGGCGATCGGTGTGCTCGGGAAAGGCCGAAGGGCGAGGTCGTGGAAGACGGCGCGCGATGCGGGGCACGTCGTCGTCGAGGTGGCCCTCGGCTGGCGGCGCAGAGTCGTCTTCGCGGTGCGGCACGGGTCGCGGACAGCGGACGTGGGGAGGAATCACACGCTGCTGCGATCGCGGGAGATGAAGGTCGAGCCCTAGAGTCTGAGCCCTCAGCTCCCCGCCGCCTCCCTGAACACCGCCGGCAGATCGATCGCGAGCGCTGGGTGCGCAGGGTCCGGCTGCCAACGCAGCTCCGCCTCGAGGACTTCCGGCATCTCGTCGCCCGGCCGCCACCGCTCGACCACGCGCGCATCGCCATCCACGATGTAGCTCTCCGGCACCTGTCCGTCGTGCCTGCCACGATCTATCGAAGCTCTTCCGCCGTGCGCGCAATCCGGACGAGATCGAGCCGACCGAGGTCGAGGCTCGCGCGGCGGCCGAGTGGGCCGGCGTGGTCCGGCGTGCCGCGCGAACTGCGATGGGGTTGCCGTGAGGCTCGCGCAGCCGGTGGATGCGCGCCTATCCGGAAGCCGCTCGATCGGCTGCGCTCAGGTGATGCCCTTGCTCCGCGCCCGCTGCTCGATCTCCTCCCGCAGTGCCTCGAGCTCGGCGATGACCTCGAGATCCTTCGGGCGCCCGGCCGCGCGTTTCACCCTGATCAGCCACGGCAGATCGAGAATGCGGATCGTGCGGCCGAAGATCGTCGGTGCGATCGTGTGCGCGACGAGCTCCTCGTACGTGCCGCCGCCGGCCATGTCACCGAGCAGGTCGATGTCGCCGGCCGTCGTCGTGAGCGCGAAGTTGAGCCCGGAGCGCAGGGTCGCCACCGACCATGCGAACGGAAGCCCGGGCGGCGCGCCGCGCAGGTACGGTCGGAACGGCGCGAGTGCGGCGACGAGTCGCGCGACGTTCGCGTCGGTGCGGGAGTAGGAGACATCGACGTCCTGCGTCACGCGCGCCGATCCGTGGGCCCGTGCGGCGACGCCGCCGACGATGATGAACTCGACGCCGGCATCTGCCAGCGTCGTCAGCAGCCGCTCGAGGGGGATCACCGGCGCGGCTTCGGCCTCCGGCCGGAACGCTTCGAGCCGCGAGCTTCGCCGGTTGCCCGCACCTCCCCCACCTTGCCCACCTCCCGCACCGCGCGCGCCAGCTCGTCGCCGAGTCGATGCAGATCGGCCATCGAGCTAAGGCGCTCATCGATCGAGCGGGAGAGGTTGGCGCGCAGGAGCGTGCGATCCACGTCGCGCTTGTAGGCGTCGATGACCGGATCGGCGGGCTCCATGGGCACGAGCTCGACACGCAGCTCGTATCCCGCCGCGCCGGCGAGGCGTTCGAGCGTCGCAAGCGTCGGCATGGCGTGGCCCTGCTCGAGCCGCGCAACCGCGGGCTGCGAAGTCCCGGCCCGCTCGGCGAGCTCGCGCTGGGTGAGTCCCGCGAGGCGTCGCGCGCGACCCACGAGCGCGCCTGGTGACATATTCATAACGATATATGTGATATCGCATTCGATATGTCAAGGGACGTCCTGCCGGGCCGCCCGTTCACGGGCAAAGTGACACGTGCACTGTAGGCCTCCGGGCGACGCATCTACTACCGCCTCGCCCCGACCGGGCATCGCGCGTTGCCGTCGAGACCGCGCGGGCCTTCATGTCGGATCCCGGCGCGTTTTTGCGCATGTCCCTGTGCTGGCCCTGTTTCCAGGAACGCCGCAGACCCTCCAAACCGCCACCCCCCCCGGGGCGGGATCCGCATGAACCGACGCCACCTGCCGCCTCGACGCTGGCTGTTTGCCGCCGCCCTTCTGGGCGCCATCGCGTGCCTCGACGGCGAACGCAGAACGATCACCGAGCCAGGCCTGACCGGCCGGGTGCCCGCGTCCCTGATCTCCGACGGCGCGCACTCCGGCACCGCCGGCTTCTACTTCCTCCCACCGGTGACCGCTCAGCCGTCGGTGACCGGCGACTTCGACGCGGACATCGCGACACTCCAGCCGGTCGTCGCGATCTGTGAAGTGACCACGA
>CAYLPM010000626.1:0-5949 GCA_964385525.1 uncultured Gemmatimonadaceae bacterium | reverse complement strand
GCTCCGGTCGCCGGGTCCGTATGGTGGCGGGATGCCTCAGGATCGCCCTTGTGGGGTGCGGCGTCAATACGGTGGGGCGCTCGGCGGCGCTCCGATTCGGCTCTTCTTCAGGTCCTCGTGGTGTTGACGACGACCTTGGTGCTCAGTAGTCTTAGGCAGGACTTGAGAACGATTCTCATCTAGCCGGACACGTGCTCAGACTTCTTTCGCGCCGCAGGCTGTCGACGAAGCCATCCAGTGCATCCGCCTCCGCGGATGTCGGTCGCGTCGTCGGCACCCTGCCCATCTGCACGGACGCAGGCGTGGTCGATGGGACCCCGCCCATCTGCACGGATGCGAGCGTGGTCGATGGCACCCCGCCCATCTGCACGGATGCGAGCGTGGTCGATGGGACCCCGCCCATCTGCACGGACGCAGGCGTTGCCGAAGGCAGTAGTGTCGAAGTCACGGCGCGGCCCGCGCCGTTGTTGCAGGCCGCCGCAGCAAGCGCATGCGCCCTTTCCACATGCCTCGCGGGCTCGCGCGCGACGGTCCTCGAGGTCCGCTGCGGCCACGCCGATGCGTGTCGTCTGCGAGCGCTCGGACTCTGCGAGGGCGCCGCGGTGAGCGTTGTCAACGCGCGCGACTGCACGCTGCTCGAGGTTCGCGGCTCCCGGCTGGCGGTGAGCTCCGCGATCGCGGCAGGCATCATGGTGATGCCGATCCTCTGAGCCGCGTCGCGGCGCCGCAGTTCAGGCCGCGCCATTCGGCCCGCTATCCGGCGGCGCCCTACTTCTTTTCCGTCTGCGCGCTCCGGCTCGCCGCCGTCCCCGATTCGCACCCGCACCCGCCGGAGGCGCATCCACCGTCGGCGGCATCCGGCCGGGCTCCCCGCACGGTGCGCACGAGCCGCCGGCCCATGTACGCGGCGGCCGCGAGAACGATCAGGAGCGCGAGCAGCGTCTGCATCTCCATTGACATCACCCGCCGAATCCGAGCAGTCGGCCACCGTGGTAGACCACGAACGCCGCGCCGTACGCGAGCACGAACATGTAGCCGAACTGGAAGAGCGCCCACCCCCATCCGCGAGGCCCACCGCCCGTCTCGCGTACGGTGATCGCCATCGTGCTCACGCACATCAAGGCGAAAACGTAGAAGACCATCAGCGTCACGGCGATCAGCGTCGTGTACACCGGACGACCCGTCACCGGATCGCGTTCCGCGCGAAGCCGATCACGCAGCGCAGGCGATCCCTCATCGGCGCTCCCCACGCCGTAGATCGTTCCCATCGTCGAGACGAACACCTCGCGCGCGGCGAACGAGGCCGTGATCCCCACGCCCATCTTCCAGTCGAAACCGAGTGGCCGCACCACCGGCTCGATCACGTGGCCGATTCGCCCGAGTGTGCTGTGGGCGAGCTGCTGCTCCTGTGCCGCCGCCTCCGGCACATCCGGCGCGACGTCGGCCTTTGGATACGTCGCCATCGCCCACAGCACGATCGACACCGCGAGGATCACCGTTCCCGCGCGGCGCAGGAACAGCATGGCGCGATGCGTCACCGACACGGCGAGCACGCGCAGGCTCGGCATCCGGTACGGCGGAAGCTCGAGCAGCATCGGCCGCGAGGGTGCACGAAGGATCGTGCGCTTGAACAGCGCCGCGACCCCCAGCGCGGCCAGCGTGCCGAGCAGATACATGGCGAGCAGGGTGAGCCCCTGCGTGTTGAACACGCCCGCCACCGTGACCGCCGGGATGAACGTCCCGATGAGCAGCGTGTAGACCGGCAGCCGCGCCGAACAGCTCATGAGCGGCACGACCATGATCGTGGCCAGTCGATCCTTCGGTTCGCCGATCGTCCGAGCCGCCATGATCCCAGGCACCGCGCACGCGTAGCCCGAGAGCATCGGGATGAAGCTCTTGCCGTGCAGCCCGACCCTGCGCAGCCACCGATCCATGACGAGCGCGGCGCGCGCCATGTAGCCGGTGTCCTCGAGAATCCCGATGAACAGGAAGAGGATCGCGATCTGCGGCAGGAAGATGACCACGCTGCCGACGCCGGCGATCACGCCGTCCACGATCAGGCTGCGCAGATCGCCCTCGGGCAGCCGCGTGCCGATCTGCTCGCCGAGTCCGAGCACCAGCGCCTCCGTCGCCTCCATCACGGGAGCCGCCCAGGCGAAGATCGACTGGAAGACGAGCGCCATGATCGCGAGAAAGATGATCGGCCCCCACACCCGGTGCAGCAGAACGGCATCGATGCGGTCGCCGGTCTCGTGCCGCTTCGATGGAGAGCGCGTGACCGTCCGACGACACACCTCGGCGATCCAGCGGTACCGGACCTCCGCCTCCAGCCCGCGGGCATTGATGCCCTCGGCCTCGAGCCGTCCACGCGTCGCCTCCGTCGCGTCGGTCAGCCCGTCGACGTGCGCGACGTGTGCTTCGACGGTCGACGCGGAGAGGAGCCGCAGAGCCTCCATGGCGGCGACTCCGTCGCCAAAGCTCGCCGCCCTCAGGCGGTCCTCGAGCGGCGCGAGCGCCGACTGGGCGTTCGCGGCCAGCGAGAATCGGCGGGTGGGTGGCGGAAGTGATGGCGCCTGGGCGATCGCGCTCCGAAGGGCATCGATGCCGTCCCGACGGGTGGCGACGGTGGGGATGACGGCCACGCCGAGCTCGTGAATGAGCTCCGGGACGTCGATCGTGACGCCGGCGGCCCGCGCGGCATCGACCTGGTTGAGGGCCACGACCAGCGGAAGCCCGAGCTCCAGCAACTGGCTGGTGAGAAAGAGGTTTCGCTCGAGGTGCAGCGCGTCGACGACGACGACGATGACGTCCGGGAGCGGGATGCCCTTGGCCTGGCCCAGCAGGACGTCGAGCGCGATCTCCTCGTCGGGCGTGGTGGCGGAAAGCGAGTAGCTTCCCGGCAGGTCGAGGACGGCGACCCGACCGCCGTCAGGCCCCCGGTAGAACCCCTCCACCCGTTCGACGGTGACGCCGGCGAAGTTGCCGACCCGCTGACGCATGCCGGTGAGCGCGTTGAAGAGAGTGCTCTTGCCGGTGTTCGGGTTTCCGAGCAGGGCGACGCGCAACGTCGCCGGCGCCTTCGTTTTCGCCCCTCCCCCTCCCTTGGCCCTGCCAGGCGTTGGCTTGAGCGGTGTGGGGGCGGACGCTGAGGCGGGACTCATGAAACGGCGGATGGGGTGGGCGGCGTACTGATGCTGAGTGCTCCGATCGCGACGATTGAGAACGCTTCTCAACTAGTACTCAATCTATCGTTGGCGGGGAAAGCCGACAAGCCAATTCCGGTTTCCGTTGAACGTCACCAATCAGGAGCTTTCATGACCAATGAATCTCGCGGCGCCGATGAACCCCGTGGCCGAATGGAAGAAATCGAAGTCGGCGCGAAGCAGTTGCTCTCCACCATCAAGGGCATCGTCCGCGAAGGCAACGTCCGGCGGGTAATCGTGAAGAATCCGACCGGCCGCACGCTGCTCGACATACCGCTCACTGCCGGAATCGTCGGCGCGGCCCTCCTGCCGCTGTGGGCCGCGATCGGGGCGCTCGCCGCGGCGGCCGCCCGGTATACGGTCGTGATCGAACGCTCGGACGACCCGCCCGCGAGCCCGCCCGCGACCACGCAACCCTGACGCGGCGAAGGGCCGGCTCCGCCACTCGGCGACTACCCCATTCGGTGACGGGGCGATAGCCCGTCACCACCCAGCCGTCCGCCATTACGCCACCGTGACAGGCCGAAAAACCGCCACCATCGATCCGTCCGCGAGGAACGCCGAACGTGGAGGCACCGCCAGAACCTCGGCGAACGCCGGACCGTACAACGCACTGACGTCGCAGTCGAGACGCGCGTCGCGCGCCGGCGAGACGTGCCAGCGCGGGTGCTCGACCCGGTACTCGATGCTCGACCCATCGCGCTGCCGCGTGTAGCCCCAGTAGTGCTCCGTGATGAACTCGGCCTCGGAGCCCTCCGCGGTCGCCTGCGCTGCGCCCTCGACGCGGAGCGACACTCCCTCCCACGACCGCGCCCGCCGCCACTCGTACCGAACCGACTCGGCCGCGTCACCAGGCCCGCGCGCGATGCGGTGGCGCATCGGCAGGGCACGATAGGGCTCGTTGTAGAGCAGGCGCGCCGTCCATGCGATCGCGCGACGCGGCACGATCTCCCGGATGAACACGACGCCGCGCCGCGACTCCGCGCCCATGTGCCGGCGGACGTAGAAGCGGAGATTCACTTCCTCGAAATCGGTGTGCATCGGAACGCGCACGCCGAGCACGCGCGTGTCGAGGAAGCGGAAGCCGACGACGCTCACGTACGTCGTGCCGTTCCACGCATCCAGCTCGGTGCCCGCCGGGACGTGCGCGCGCAGCAGCTCGGAGGGCACCGCGTAATTCAGCATCGCCAGCTCTCGCCATTGCGCCGTGAGAAACGGATGCATGCAACGAATCTCCGGCCGGGCAACGCGGACCGCCAGATGCTCGCCCACTCCAGGCGCAGGTCGTCCACGAGCCGAATCAGCTCGTCCCTCCACACGGTCCCCGCGCACGCCATTCGCGGTGCGTTTCACCGCACCCGAAAAGAGGAGGACAGACCATGCGAGTCTGGACGCTCACACTCGCCGCGTCGCTCGTCGTCGCACCCGCACTCGTGGCACCGGCGGAGCTCGACGCGCAGCGCCGGCGCAATCAGCGCCCGCAGCCCACCGAATCCGCGGAGATTCCCACTCACACGCGCGCCTTCTTCGCAGTCGGCTGGCGGCAGGTGGATGTCGCGGGACTGAACGCGTCGATGACCGCGGCCGGCTATCCGGAGGTCGCCGAGGATTTCATCACGCTGGGCGGCGGCCTGCAGCTGTTCGCCCGACGCGTGATGATCGGCCTCGAGGGATACGGTCTTCTCGGCACCGACTCCGAGGTCTCCCGCGGCGAGTTCGATGCGACGCTCGGCGGCGGGTACGGTCTGCTGACGGTCGGTCTGGCGGCGATCGCCACACCGCACTTTCGTCTCTACCCCATGGGCAGCGTCGGTGCCGGTGCGATGACGCTCGAGATCGCGGAGGCGGGTCGGGTGTCGTTCGACGAGATTCTCACGGAGCCGGGCCGCGGCGCGCACCTCAGTCAGGTCAGCTTCATCGCCGGCGCGGGGCTCGGGACGGAGCTCCTCGTGCCGCTTGGCTCGGGGAATTCGGGGCGAATGCTGTCAGTCGGCCTGGCCGGCGGCTACACGTTCGCGCCGGTCACATCGCGGTGGCAGCTCTATCGAAACAACCTGAGCACGGCGTCCGTGACGGGCGGTCCCGACATCGGGATCGAGGGGCCGTTCGCTCGGCTTACTCTCGGGTTCGCCAGTGTTCGCTAGTGGCGTGTTTCCACACCGGTCTGGCGTGTCTGCCAGTCGCGCAGGTCACACAACCTGACCGCAGAGGAGCGCGGAGGAAAACGACGAGGAACGCAGAGGACGGCACACCGATCCCGGGTATGCCCGCCACGAGACAGGACGAATGCCTTGGAAACGGCCTCGTGACGAAATGGCTTTCCCGAGGTCGTTCATCCAGATCATTCCGGGCTCGTGGCGGTCGGGAGCTCGTTCGGCGTGCAGTCCTCTGCGATCCTCCGCGCCGACCTCTGCGATCCTCTGCGGTTCAATGAGACATCTCGACCCGCCGAATCGCGGACGAAGCGGGCTCCGTTTCGCGTGCGACCAGGGCGCCGGTCGCACCGCCAATTCGTCCCCTCGCGCGGTCCTTCCGTCCCGTCCCGGTACGCCTCGACCCACGCGCGTAGGCATGACGTTCGGCGTGCAACCATTCTCCTGATTCCGGTATCTAAGGAAAGTGACGGGTGGCGGCGCGATGATTGCGCCGCCGACGAAACTGTGCAGCACTCCGGCCGTACGGATGGCCGGAACTTTCACGCCGAGCGTCATCGGCGGCAGTCGAGGACTCATGTACCGACACGTGA
>CAYLPM010000625.1:0-2676 GCA_964385525.1 uncultured Gemmatimonadaceae bacterium | reverse complement strand
TTCCGGAACGGCCTTGGGACGCGGCGGCTGCGGACCGAAGATCACGCGCCCGTCGCGCGGCCGGTTGCGGACGGCGCTCGCGCAGTCGGTCGGCGCGGGCTGCTGATTGGGCGGAACATCCTTGAGCCAGATGCGGCACATGCCGGCGGGCGGCCGGTAGCGCGACGGAATGGTATCGCGATCACTCTGCTGCTCACCGCCTCCCCGTCCCCGGCCCTGCGCCTCGAGGGGCGCGAGCGGAGCGGCGAGCGCGGCAAGCGAGACCAGCAAAAGAACAAGCGTCAGGCGCTTCATTATCATCCTCCAGGCGTCGCTGCGTACGACGCACTGGATTGCAGGAGCAGGGTCGGTGCCACCATCGGGCTGCGCGTCCCCTCCGATAACCTACCGACAACAAACGACTTGGCAAGTCGTGTCGGCCCGTGCTCGGAAGCGGCTGTCCACGCCCACGGACGCCGGTGTCCTCATACCCCTCCAGACCGGCTTCGGATCGTCGCCCGATGGACGATTCCAACGACGAGACCGCCACGACCCGGGAGGGCCGTGGCGGTCGGTCGTCGTCCGGGCCCGCGGATCGTAACCCGCGGTCGAACGGGGTGCCGCGTCAGCGAACCACGTCGACGCGACGGCCATCCCGAAACACCTCCACGCGATCGGCGCGCCCGTCGCGGTCCCCGTCGACCCAGATCTGAACGATCCATCCGGCGGAGTCGAGCCACGTGATTCGCTCGGGGACGCGGTTGCGATCGGTGTCCGCGTACCGGGCCGTGACGCGCTGCGTGCCAAGCCACCGCGCGACCTCGGGCGAGCGGATGCCGCGCTGAAGCATGACCGCGCCGATCATCTCGGGGAGGGCGCGCGGACGATTGCGCGAATCGTAGATGCCACCGCCGTTCCCGGACCGGTAGTCGCATCGACCGTCGTGATTGGCATCGCGGCAGTAGTCGTCGTCGCGCCGACCGCGATCGTCGTCATCGCGGCGGTCGTTGCACGACCAGTCCCAGACGCTGCAGTCGCGGCCATCGCGGTCCCGATTCCGGTCGCGATCGCGGTCACGATCGCGGTCACGATCGCCGTTGCGCACATCGCCGCCGTAGATGATGCGCGCGTTCCGCGGCTTGTTGCGGCGCGCGGTCGCGCAGTCGGTGGCGCGCGGCTGGCGGCCGGGCGCGACGCCATCGATCCAGATGCGGCACATGCCTGGCGGCGGCATGTGGCCGGGCGGGATGCCGCGGTCGCGCGCGTCGTCGCGGTGATCGCGGTTCTGTGTGCCGGGGACATCGCGCGGCGTGCGCGACTGGGCGGTACCGGGGACGGTGCGGCTCTGCGCGCCATTGCCGCGGCCCTGCGCCTCGAGCGGCGCGGTTGCGACGAGCGCGAAGAACACCGAAAGAACGAACGGAACTCGTGACATGGCTCACCTCCACGCGGACGCCCACCATGGGCGACTCACGGTGGAGGAATGCAGTAGCGGTGCCGGGCGCCAGAGCAGAGTGAGCCGGCGTCTATCTGCTTGCGCTTCGCCCCCTTAGAAGCTGTCGAGCGAACAGCCAGCTCGGATCAGCCGTCCGCCGCGCAGGACATGCGCGTCCCATTTGGAGGCCGATAACGGTTGTCGCAACTGGCAAAGGAGGGCGGCCGCATGGACCGCCCTCCGGGTGAGTATTCGTCTCCGAGTTGTCTTGCTTCGAGCTCCACGACTTGCTTACGGCGCCACGAGCTCGACGCGTATTCTCACCGAGTCGAGCACCAGCTCGCCTTGTCGCAGCTCTATTACCGCGTCGGCAACTCCGGGAGTGAGTGTTCCGGATCCCGATGTGGTGTTGGAGGCGATGAGCGTGAACTGCTCGGTGCACTGCCCTGGCGGCAGGACTCCGAGTTCGGCCGCACATCGGACCATGGTGAAGCCGGCCGCACGGGTGGCGGTTGGCTGTTCGATCCAGCCTTGCAGCAAGACTCCAGAGAGGCTCTCGGCAGTTCCGTTCGTCATGAGGGCCGAATACGACACCAGTCCACCTCCAATCACCAGAATTGTGGAGCTGAGCTCGACGGCATCGAGCGTAACCTCGCCGGATGGTCCGATTGGAAGGATGTCGAAGGGCTCCGAGAGCAGGATCGGGAAGTCGTACCCGCCTCCGCCCCCTGCCGCGCCCATGCGCACGCCGTCACAGACCCCGCCCACCTGGATGTTCTCGAAGGTCGCCAGGCCGTTGATGGCCAACGTCGACGTCTGCAGAATCTGGCATCCTTCCGGTTGATCCGGCGGATGCCCGATCGTGATCCGCACGATCTCCGTCGTGAGACGGGCGCCGCTCGCATCCAGCGCTTCGATCACCACCGGCGGACTCATGGTCTCGCCGCTCACCGTGCTCGTTGGCTGCTGCACGAATCGCAGGCTGCCGACCAGCGGGGCAGTTCCCGTGATTGTGAACGTCAGGGTGTCCGACACGGGGTCGCCGTCCACCACCGCCACGGCCGTGACCGTGTTCTCGCCCTCCGCGACGAGCAGTGTGACGCCGGCGATCCCGTCTTCGCCGGTGTGCCCGGTGAGGGAGGTCGATTCGCCCTCGGACTCCGGGTCGCTCAGCGTCCCATCGCCGCCGGTCACCGTGAATTGCACGTCGATGTCACTGATGCCCTCCACTGCTTCGTCCTCGTGGCCGTGGTGGGTTTTTC
>CAYLPM010000624.1:0-8074 GCA_964385525.1 uncultured Gemmatimonadaceae bacterium | reverse complement strand
CGAGCAGCTCGGCGCCTTCCGGACGGTCGAGCAACCGATGATCCTCGGCGACGGGCCGGCGCAGCCGGTGGAGATCGCCGAGATGACCGCCGCCGGATTCCAGGTGGCGCGCGTCCCGCCGCTCATGGGACGCCACCTGATCGAGGACGACGAGCAACCTGGAGCGGCGCCGGTCCTGGTGATCGGATGGGACGTCTGGCAGAGTCGCTTCGGGGCCGACCCCGACATCGTCGGGCGCGAGCTGCGACTCGGGAACGTCGTGCACACGGTGGTCGGCGTCATGCCACGCGATTAAGCGTTCCCGATGCGCCACGCGCTATGGAGGCCCCTGCGGGTGAACCCCGCGGCCTACGCGCTTCGCACCGGCCCTTCGATCTTCATCTTCGGCCGCCTCGTCTCCGGCGCGACGATGGAGGAAGCGCAGGCGGAGCTCACGGGAATCGGCCAGCGCTCCGCGGCCACCCATCCGGAGACACACGCGACGCTGCGCCCGATGGTCATGCCGTACATCCACTCGCTGACCGACATCCAGGGCATCTCGACGTGGTCGGTCGTGCAGATGCAACTGATCATGAACATCGTGCTGGTCGTGGTCGCGCTCAACGTCGCGGTCCTGGTCTACGCACGCACGGCGACGCGTCAGGGTGAGATCGTGGTGCGCAGCGCGCTCGGAGCGAGCCGGCGGCGCATCGTCGGACAGCTGTTCATCGAGGCGCTCGTGCTCTCCCTGCTCGCCGCCGCCGTCGGGCTCGGGCTCGCGCAGATAGGGATCACACTCGGCAACCTGATCATGGAGCAGGAGCAGGGTCGTCCCTTCTGGATGGACTACGGTCTCCAACCATCCACCGTGTTCTTCACGGTGGGGATCGCCATCGCCGTCGCCGTGATCGTCGGGCTCCTCCCTGCCCTCCAGGCCACCGGCCAGCGGCTTCAGGGCGGCCTCCGTCAACTCGGTGGTGCGACGGGGATGCGGCTCGGCACTACCTGGACGGTGCTCATCGTCGCACAGGTCGCTCTAGCGGTGGCCGCGCTGCCCGTCGCGGTGAACATGGGCTGGAGTGAGATCCGCGGCGCGACCACGCGACCGACGTATCCGGCGGAGGAGTACCTCGTGGCGCAGCTGCGTCCGGAACCAGGCGACGGTGCGGCCACGACGCCGGACATTCGGCCGCTCGGCGATCGACTCACGGAGGTGCTGCGTCGCCTTGACGCCGAACCCGCCGTGCTCGGCGCGACATACGAGACCGACCTTCCCGGTCGCGTCGGCATCGTCCAGGTCGAAGGCCTGTCGGCGCCGCCGGAATCGCCCGTGGGCCACAGAGTAGGAACCGACGGCGTGGGCCCGAACCACCTCGGGCTTTACGACGCCGGCATCCTGACTGGACGCGACTTCGAGCCCGGGGATCTGGATGGCGCGTCGACGGTGGTGATCGTGAACCGGGCGTTCGTGTCGCAGGTGCTGGGAGTCGGCGACGCGCTGGGTCGCCGCGTCCGGTTCGTCGATCCGGCGCTGTTCGAGGCGGGAACCGACACGGCGACGGGGCCCTGGTTCGAGATCGTCGGTGTGGCGGAGGACCTCGAGGTCAGCGAGGCCGCACCCGATCTCGTCCGCCCCGAGGTCTTCTACCCGGTCGCGCCGGCGCAGGCAAGAGCGGTCGTCCTCGGGGTCCGTGTCCGCGGGCCCCGTGCGACGGACTTCGCGGCGCGACTGCGCGAGGTCGTCGCGGTCGATCCGACGCTTCGACTCGGGACGATCCGTTCTCTCGCGGACTTCGACCGGCAGGAGCGACTCGCGATGATGCTCGTGGCACTCATCGTCGGTCTCGTACTGGCGAGCGTCTTTCTCCTCTCGGCAGCCGGAATCTATGCGCTCACGTCGTTTACCGTGACGCGCCGTCGAAGGGAGATCGGCATCCGCACCGCGCTCGGCGCGCACGCCTGGCAGGTGCTGCGCACGGTGTTCGCGCGCGTGGCACTCCAGATCGCGCTCGGACTCGTCATCGGCGTCGCTGCCGCGGCGGTGCTCGACCGGCTCACGGGAGGCGAGCTGTTGGGCGGACGGTCCGGCGTTCTCGTTCCGACGTTCGCCGTGTCGATGTGCCTCGTCGCGATCGTCGCGGCATTCGGTCCGGCGCGGCGGGGTCTCAGGATTCAGCCGTCCGAGGCGCTGCGGGCGGACGCATAGGATCCGGGCGGCACGTGGTCACTCAGTCCGAGCCGACCTCCATGCTCGCGGATCAGCGCTCGATCTTGAAGATCTCCCGCTTCCCGTGATCGACGAGATCGTGATACCCCTGCATGATCTGCTCGAACTGCTCGAGGTCCTCCGCCGAGCCCTGCGGCGACGACATCATCTGCTCGAACGACTGAAGATCCGGCACCTCCATCTCCGCCACGATCGTCCAGTAGCGTTCGGCACTGAAGTCCGTCATGATGCGCATGCGCGGCATGCCGATCTTCTCGCCAAGCGTGTCCATGGCGAGGAACTTCTCGACCATCGGGCGCACCTTGCCCGGCTTGCAGTACATGACCTCCCGAATCAGATACATGACGGCCTCCACGCTGGGGTATGATGCCTCGTCATCCCGGTACTCAATGTGCCCGGCCATCGACGAGCGTCAAGCCAGCCGGCTCCAGCGGGCCCGGTCGGTCGCTCGCCAGCCGCCGCCGGTGTATCGTCAGTCGGCCATCCAGTCATGCTCCGGCGCCTGATGCGGAACGCGTTCCCACCGGTCAGGCGGTGACGGGTTGGTCTCCGGAGTGCCGGCGTGGATCATGGACCGGCTGACGCGCCGGCGAGAGAGAGCCGGCCTGGCCAACGCCAGGGTACAGGCATGAGTTGTTGACATCTTCCCGAGCTCGCCCGAGGCTCTCACATGGGTGTGGCGCCGCCATCATCGTCGAATCTCGACGCCTGGGGTTGGGATCATGATCTGGCCGCGGCGTTCGCCGCGCTGAAGCTCGCTGCCGGCTCTGCCTGCGGCCGCGTCGTGGAGCAGCACCGCGATCGCTGGCTCGTTCAGCTCGAGACTGGTCCCTCGGACGCGCGCATCCCTTCCGCATCGTTCGACGGATCCCATCCGGTGACCGGCGACTGGGTCGTCTTCGAGCCGGGTCCGGTGAGCACCGATCCGCTGTCGATCATCGCCGTACTTCCGCGGCGGTCCGCCATCTCGCGGGGGGCGGCGCTGACCGGGGCCACGGAGCAGGTGCTCGCCGCCAACATCGACATCATCTGGATCATCCACGGTCTGGACACGCCACCGAACCTGCGGCGCCTCGAGCGGTACCTGGCCGTGGCATGGGAAAGCGGCGCGCTCCCCGAGATCGTTCTCACGAAAGCGGATCTGGCGGGAGATGCCGCCGCCGTCGTGTCGGGGCTCGGCGCGACCAGCACTGGAGTCGACGTGCATCTCGTGAGCATCGAGCATCCGGAGAGCATCCGTGATCTTGGTGCCCGCCTGAAGCCGGGGCGCACGATCGCGCTCCTCGGCCCATCGGGTGCAGGAAAGTCGACATTGATCAACGCGCTCGCGGGGACACCGCTGGCTGCCACGAATACGGTTCGCGAGCGCGATCGAAAGGGACGTCACACCACGACGCGCCGCGAGCTGTTCCGGATTCCTGGTGGCGCCCTGCTGCTCGACACGCCGGGACTTCGAGAGCTTCGCGTCTGGGATCTTACCGAGGGCCTGGCGCACGCGTTTCCGGAGATCGAGGAGCTCTCGACCGCATGTCGCTTCCGCGACTGTCGACACGAGGCCGAACCCGGCTGCGCCGTGCTCGCCGCCCTGGCGTCGGGCGATCTGGACCGGGATCGATTGAAGAGTTTTCGGAAGTTGCGCGCCGAGGCAGCTCACGTGGAGCGCAAGGCGAATCCGCGCGCGCGCGCGGAGGAAGTCGCCAGGCACAAGGCCGCACTGAAGTCCATGAAGCATCACCCCAAGTACCGTCGACCCGAATGAGGCCGCAATGATCGTCTCCGTACGCGATCTTCGCTTCAAGTATCCCGGGGGCGATGCCGACGTCCTCCGCGGGCTCGACTTCGATATCGCCGCAGGCGAGATCTTCGGGTTCCTCGGGCCCAACGGGTCGGGCAAGAGCACCACGCAGAAGGTGCTGACGAGAATTCTGCCCGGCTATCACGGTGCGGTGCAGGTCTTCGGGCAGGCCCTCGCCGGCCAGCGCGCCGACTACTACAACCGGATCGGCGTGTCGTTCGAGTTTCCCAATCTGTACGAGAAGCTGACGGCCGAGGAGAACCTCGACTTCTACCGGCGGTTCTTCGACGTTCCGACGGACGATCCGGATACCCTGCTGCGATCGCTCGATTTGCCGGTGCGAGACCGGCGGCCCGTATCGAAGTTCTCCAAGGGAATGAAGATGCGGCTCGTGCTCGCCCGGTCGCTGATCAACCGTCCGAAGTTGTGGTTCCTCGACGAGCCCACGACGGGGCAGGATCCGCAGCACGCGGTGGTGATTCGGGATCTCATTCGGACGCAGGCGGATGCCGGCGTGACCGTCTTCCTGACCACCCACGACATGGCCGTCGCGGAAAGGTTGTGCGACCGCGTGGCACTGATCCACGCGGGCAAGCTCCTCGTCGTCGAGACGCCGCGGATGCTGAAGCTCCAGTTCAACGAGCGCGCGGTGCGCGTCGAGCACCGCGCGCCGGATGGCTCGCTGGGCCGGGAAGAATTCCGGCTGGACGACGCGGCCTCGAAGCAGGCGTTTCTGGAGCGGGTTCGCACGACCGATGTCGAAACGATCCATACGCTCGAGCCCTCCCTGGAGGATGTCTTCCTGCGATTGACCGGCACGGGGCTGGCGTGACCGCGCGCCTGCTCGTCGCCACACGACTCGTGGTCACCGTTCAATCGCGGGCCATGTTTCCTCAGATCTACTTCGGTGTCGCGATCCTCGCCGTCATCGTCTTTCGCACGCTGATACCGGACGATCTCATTCCGCTCGTGGTGCCCGCGTTTCTCTTCGGCGAACCAGGCAGTCTCGGAATCCTGATGGTCGCCGCACAGCGGTACATGGAGCGTGGCGAGCGGAGTGTGGTGGCGCTGGCCGTGACGCCACTGACGAGCAGCGAGTACGTGTCGGCGCTGATCCTCGGATCGGCGATCGTGCCGACGCTGGCCACGGCCGTGATTCAGGCGGGGGTGCTGGGTGTGGATCGTCGCGTCGCGCTGGTCGTTCCGCCCCTCTACCTGATCGCGGTGGTGTCCGGCAGTCTCGGGCTGATGCTGTCTACCGTGTTCACCGAATTCACCCGCTTCATCCTCGGATCGATCCCCGTCATCACGGTCTACTCCCTGCCGCTCCTGTCGTTCTTCGGTGTCGCGCCCGTCTGGGCGTTCAAGTGGATTCCGTCGGACTCGGTGCTCGTGATCTTCGGCATGCTGGCGCGCGGCGAGTTCGACGCGCTCACCTATGCCGCTTCGCTGGGGCTGTTGTCGCTGTTCGCCGTGCTGGCGTGGCGGGTGGCGATCGCCATGTACGCGGCGCGCGTACGTCGGGAGATCGAGTTCGCATGAACGGCTTCGCCGCGCTCTTTCGCCGCGACGTGCGCGGGATCTACCGCGACGGGTTCCTGGTCGCCATGACTGCGTACTCCCTGGTCATCGCCGCGGCCGCACGGGTGATCGTCCGATGGATTCCCGTGGCTCACGTCGAGCTGTACGTGGCCCCGTTCATCATCCTCTCGGCCACCGCCCTCATCGGCATCGTGTTCGGCTTCGGGCTGATCGAGGAGCGGGAGACCCGGACGTCGCTGCTGATGCGCGTGCTGCCCGTGAGCCCCGGCACGCTCACCACGTACTGGACGGTCGTCGTGGGTGGATTCGGTCTCGCGATCAGCCTGGCCAGTGCGCTGGTCTTTGGCCTGCGCCCCGCCAACATGTCGGCGTTCCTCGTTCTCAGTGCCGTCGCCGCGCTCGGCGTGCCGGTCGTGATGCTCCTTCTTGGCACGCTTGCGACCAACAAGATCGAGGGGCTCGCGGTGAGCAAGATCATCAGCGGATCGTCACTTCTCCTCGCCATCGTCTTCGTGCTCCCATCGACCTGGCACGGCAGCCTGTACTGGTATCCGTGGTACTGGATTTATGTGGGCTTGCTCGGCGCATATGCGGGGCCGGACGTCGCCGGCGTACTGGTGGTCGATCAGGCGCCCGTGCCCCTGCTGGCGCACGCGGTCGTGCCGCTCGGGGTGAGCGCCCTGGGCATCGCTTGGCTGGTGCGCCGCTATCGCCGGATCGTCTGACAGTTCGCGAGAGGCCTGGCGAGCATCGCCGCACGACGATCGTTTTGACGTGGTCTAGCCATCGGGGACGACGTCGAATCACCCTGCGCCTCGGATCATGCCTGCGAGGTTCGGGGAGTCCGCAGCGGTGCCGAGGCTGTCATATGGATGGAGCGTCACGGACACTCATCTTCGACGGCGCCACGTTCCGGCCACGGGCAGACGGCATGGACAGATCGGAGCTGGAACGCGAGCTGGAGCGGCTGCACGCCGAGAGCTGGGGCTGGGCGCTCGCCTGTTGCGCGCGCGACCGGGAGCTGGCGGAAGACACCCTGCAGTCGGCGTACCTTCGCATGCTCTCGGGGCGCGCGCGGTTCGACGGCCGCTCGAGCGTGAAGACGTGGGCGTTCGGCGTGATCCGCCTGACGGCACGGGACGAGGCCCGGCGCCGGACGGTCTGGGGTGCCCATCGCGTCGACGCGCAGGCGGCAGCGAACGTGGCCGACGCTTCGCCGGGCGCCGACGTGGATGTCGAACGATCGGAACGGAAGGCGGAGCTGCTCGCCGCACTGGCGGGCCTGTCCCCGCGACAGAGAGAGGTGCTGCAACTCGTGTTCTATCACGGCATGACCATCGAGGAGGCGGCCGGCGTGATGCACGTGTCGCTCGGATCGGCGCGCACGCACTACGACCGCGGCAAGAAGGCGCTCGCGCAGCGACTCACGCTGGTGGAGCGACGCGAGGACAGACGCGAGGAGCGAAAATGATTCATCCGGATGACGACGAGCTCAGATCGCGCTTTCACGAACTTCGCGAAGATGACCGAGGGCACGTCCCATCGTTCCGTGCGCTCCGGGATCGCGCGGAGACGGACGCGCGGACATCTCGACACACCCACTCGACCGGACTCGTGTGGATTGCCGCCGCGGCGAGCGTCGTTCTCGCGGTGGGAGTCGTCCTTGGCCGGTCGGACGACGGTGATCCGGCCCGGCTCGTCGCCGACTCCGCGTTCCCCGAAGCCAACGCCGCAGCGACCATCAGCACCTGGACGTCGCCCACCGCGGGCCTCCTCCGAACACCCGGGCGCGATCTGCTCGCGCCATCATCGATTCACTCTTCCATTCTCGACGGCGTGACGGGCGCCGCCGTGCAACGCAAAGGAGACCAGCCATGAAAACGGCCACGGTTTTGATCGGCCTGCTGTTCTGCATTGCAGCTCCTGCCCGGAGTCAGGAGCCGATCTGCGTCATCGACGGGGTGCGGGTCGCCACGAGCGCCTGCACTCGCGCTGGCGGGATGGATCCCCAGCGGATCCACGGAATCGAGATCGTGAAGGGAGCGGCCGCCGCGGCAGAGTACGGACCCGACGCCGCGGCGGGTGCCATCCACATCACCACGAAGGCGGGGGCAGGCTCGACCTCGCCGGCCGGCCAGGACCCCCTCGCACCTCACCTCTTTCCGCCCGAGCTGGTGATGGCGCACCAGCAGGCCATCGGCCTCACGGACCGCCAACGCCTGGCGATCCAGGAGGCGATGAAGGAAGCCCAGGGGACGTTCGTCGAAGCGCAATTCGAGCTGAGCGGCGAAGTCGAGAGACTGCAACGACTACTACAGAGTCCCAGGGTCGATGAAGCGGCGGTGCTCGATCAGGTTGATCGCGTGCTCGCGCTCGAGCGCCGGGTCAAACACGCGCAGCTCACCCTGATGGTGCGGATCAAGAACCAGCTCACCGGGGAGCAGCAGGCAGCGCTGGGGAGACTGCGAAGGTAGCCCGCGACATCCCCGGATCAGCGCGCGCCTTGGCGTCGGCATCGCCGATTGATGGGG
>CAYLPM010000623.1:0-5044 GCA_964385525.1 uncultured Gemmatimonadaceae bacterium | reverse complement strand
ACGGTCGTCCTCCGCGACGGGGCGCGGCTCAAGCTGAGCCGCGGGTTCCGGGAGCGACTGGCGGAGCGGATGGGATCCGCCTTGTAGGCAGCGCTTCCGCCGTTCGCGGCGTCGCGTCAGAACGTGTTGCCGAGCCGTTCCTCGAGGCGATCGCGGTAGCCGCGGCTCAGCTTGAGCTGCGTCCCGTCCTTCATGATCACCACGTACTCGCCCGAGAACCACGGCTGCATCTCCCGGACGCGGTCGAGGTTCACGATCGTCGACCGGTGGATGCGGAGGAACTGGCCCGAATCGAGCCGCGTCTCGACTCCGTTCATGGTCTCGCGGAGCAGGTGGGCATCCTTGCCGATGTGCAGCCGAACGTAGTTGCCGGCGGCCTCCACGTAGTCGATGTCGGAGACCTTCACGAAGTAGACGCGGCCGCTCGATTTGATCATCAGCCGGTCGGTGCCCCGCTCCGGCGGGCGGCCTCCCATCTGGCCGAGGTCGCGCCGCTCCGCCGCGATCGTCTCGAGGAGCGCCATGATCTGCTGCTGCTGCTGTTGCTGCTGCTGCTGCTGGCCGCCGTTCCCGGAGAGGTGCTGTCGGGCGCGCGCGAACGCCCCGTGCAGCCGATCGGCGTCGAACGGTTTGAGAAGGTAATCGAGCGCCTGCACCTCGAAGGCGCGGACGGCGTACTGATCGAACGCCGTCACGAAGATGACCGCCGGCAGCTGGTCGATGCCGACGGCCTCGATGACGCCGAAGCCATCCATCTCCGGCATCTGCACGTCGAGAAAGAGCAGGTCGGGGTGAAGCTCCCGAATGGCCTCGACGGCGTCCCCGCCGCTCGCGGCCTCGCCGACGATCTCCACATCTCGTTCGGTCTCGAGCAGTCGGCGGAGCCGTCTCCGCGCCAGTGCTTCGTCATCGACGATGAGCGTCCTGATCATGGGATTCGCGGGTCGAGGGAAGACAGTTCCCGCGCCGACTGCGGCGCCGGGCGGTATGGGATCTCGATGGCGACGATGGTGCCACCATCGGTCGCATTGCGAAGCGTGAAGCGGTGGCTGTCGCCGTAGAGCTGCACGAGGCGCGCGCGGGTGTTCCGGAGCCCCACCCCCTCGCGGAGCATCGCCGGGTGCGGCAGACCGCGGCCATTGTCGCGGATCTCGATGCTCAGGGCGCCGTTGTGCCGCGCGGCCGCGATCTCGATCCGGCCGGCCGCCGCGCGCGCCCCCGTGCCGTGCTTGATCGCGTTCTCCACCAGCGGCTGGAGCAGGAGGTTGGGGACGCTCGCGTCGAGCGTCTCCGGCGCGATGTCCATCTCGATCGACAGCCGGTCGCGGAAGCGCGTCTGCTCGATCTCCAGATACGCCGTGAGAAAGTCGAGCTCCTGGCGGAGCGGCACTTCCTGTTCGCCGGACATGTCGAGCGACAGGCGAAGCAGGTCGCCGAGCCGCGTGATCATCCGGTCGGCGGCGTCGGCATTCTCGTGCACGAGCTCGGAGATCGCGTTGAGCGTGTTGAAGAGGAAGTGTGGCTGGAGCTGCATCTTCAACACCTGGAGCTGCGCGCTCGTCAGCTGGTTCGCGAGCTCGGCCGCGCGCACGCGGCGCTCGCGGTAGAGGCGGTAGTAGTCGACGGCGTGCGTGGCGGCCGCGATGATCAGATAGCTGAAGAGGTTGATGTCGAGCTGCAGGAAGAACCGCGGGAGAAACCCGCTGGGATCGACGGCTCCCCCGAGCAGCGGATACAGGAGCATGTCGAACACCGGATCGACGACGGAGAACAGGAAGGCGAAGCCGAAGTGGATCACCAGCCGCCCCATGCGGCGGTCACGCTCGACGCGGAACCGCCGGGCGAGCCAGACGACAGCGGGCGTGAACAGCACCCAGAGCCACACCGCGCCGAGCGTAACGAGATAGGTGTCGCGCGTCGAGATCTCGAAATCCGTGAGCGCGTAGAACACCATCGTCTGGTTGGCGGAGAAGATCCCGAAGACCGTCCACGCCAGAAACGCGAGCAGCCACGCCCGCAGGCTCATCGTCCCGCTCGGTGGACGCGTCAGGACGCCGTCGGCCTCGAGCTGATGGGAGGTCGAGGCCGGCAGCGCGCGAATCACGGCCGCGGCCGGAAAGGCCGCGGCCGGCGTAACGAGCGCGGCTGCCGTGCTGCGATCTCGGTCGGAAGAGTACTGCGTCATCGATGAGTGATGCGTTTGCGACGGGTGAGTCGCTGAGGCGTGTCGTCGCTCCTGACGGAATCTGCGACGGGTGTCACGAAATGGTCAATGCACGATGCGCACGTGACATCGGAGCGACGGCACGCATCGCCCCTCGTGAGGTGCGATCCGCACCATGATGGTGCGGAACGCACAGCGCGCGACGCGGTTCGTCCCATGTGAACATTGCGATCGATCCCGACCGCCGGTTTGGCGCACGCGACGCATCCGCGCGCGTCGAGCGCGTTCGACGCTCGTCTCGTCGGGCCGGGCTACGGGATCAGCGCGGCCGCCGCCCACGGCGGAATGGGCGCACCGAGGAGACGCGCCACGGTCGGACCGACGTGCACGATCGGTGTCACGCCCGCGAGGCGCCGCGGTGCGGCATCGCGCGCAACGATGAAGAGCGGCACCGACTGGTCGCCGGCGTGCGCGCTGCAGTGCTCGCGCTCGGGCGGCATGTCGACGGCGCAGGCGAGGCCGTGGCCACCGCCGTGGTCGGCGGTGATCACGAGCGCCGTCTTCCCCGCGGCAATGGCGGGCGCCAGCGCGTCGTGGAGGAGTGCGATCGCCTGATCGGCTGCCCGCGCGGCGGCCACGTACGACGCGGTGAGCGTTGGCTCCGCGCCGCCCCCGCCGGCCTCGATCCAGCCGTGGGCGTGCCCCGCGAGATCCACCGCCGGCAGGTGCACGAACATGAGCGCGGGCGCGTCCGGCGCGGTCGCTCCCTCGATCGCCGCGTCGATGATGGCGGCATCGTCGAGACTCGTCGCCGTGAGCCGGCGCAGCCCGAAGAAGTCGCGCGCCTGCTCGAGGTCGATCGCCGGCAACAGCGATGCGCCGATCACCGCGTCGCTCGGGCCATCGATCCACTGGAAGACCGGCGTGGTGCCGGAGACGACCATCGCCAGCGCTTCGGGCTCCCCGAACTCGTTGTCGCGGATGCCGAGGGCCGTCACGTCGCGGCCGGTGAGGAGCGAGAGGTGCGCCGGCAGCGTGATCGCGGGCAGCACGCTGCGCGCGTCGTCGGTCCAGACCGCCACGCGGCGCAGCGCATCGATCGTCGGCATCGAGTCGATGGCATCGGCTCGCAGACCGTCGATCGTCACCAGGACGACGCGCTCGACCCGAACGGATGCATCGGTGGAGGTCGGGGCATCGGCGGCACAGGCGGCGAGCACAGCGAGCAGGGCAGCCGAGACGGCGCCCGCGAGAGAACGTGCCAGGGGATGCAACATGGGTACGGCGAGGGGAGAGGGCGAAGTTCGCCTGGTCGCGCGGCAGCGCGCGGCCTGCGGCACGCCTTCGAGTGGTAGGCGTGAGATAGCGGTGGCGCACGAAAGAAGAAGTGCGCTCCATCACAGGACGTGCAGCTCGTGCGCGGCTTTGCACCGCGACCGGGCGCTCCGTACCTTGGCGGACATGGCGCGCCGATCTCCCGCATGACGACCACACGCATCCGCGACCGGTACCGCGTCGCGTTGATCCCATCGCCCGGCGCGGCCGTCCGCGTGGAGACGCTGGCCGCGCCCGAGCTCGAGCCGGGCGCCGCCCTTCTGCACACGCTCTACTCGGAGGTCTGCGGCACGGATGTCCACCTGCGGCACGGTCGCCTGACGGGCGTGCCCTATCCGCTCATCCCCGGGCACGTCGCCATCGGCGCGATCGCGGCGCTGCGCGGCCGCGTGACCGGCATCGACGGCGCACCGTTCCGCGAGGGCGACGTCGTCACCTTCCTCGATGTCCACGAGACGTGCGGCCACTGCTGGCAGTGTCTCGTCGCCAGGCAGTCGACGCGCTGCCCGCACCGGCGCGTCTACGGGATCACGTACGGCGCGAACGACGGGCTGCTCGGCGGATGGTCGGAGGCGATCTGGATGAAGCCGGGCGTGAAGATGCTTCCGATCCCGGCCGCCGTCGCGCCCGAGGCGTTCATCGGCGGTGGGTGCGGACTCGTCACAGCGCTCCACGCGATCGATCGGGCGGTGATCCAGCTGGGACAGTCGGTCGCCGTGCTGGGCGTCGGCCCAGTCGGCCAGTCGGCGATCGCGCTCGCCGCGCTCTCGGGCGCCGGCGAGATCATCGCCGTCGGCGCGCCGCAGGACCGTCTGGACTTCGCGAAGGCCATGGGCGCGACGATGTCGATCGACCTCGCGATGCCGAGCGCCGCGCGCGAGGAGCTGGTGCGCGAGCGAACCGGCGGGCGCGGGGTCGACGTCGTGATCGAGGCCGCGGGCGCGCCGGAGGCGGTGTCGCAGGCGCTGGATCTCGCGCGCGACGGCGGCCGGGTCGTGGTGGTGGGACAGTACACCGACAATGGTGTGGTCGCGGTGAATCCACACTCTCAGATCAACCGCAAGCACGTCGAGATCCGCGGCTGCTGGGGGTCGGACTACTCGCACTTTCACCGGGCGCTGGAGCTCGTGGCCCGCTTCGGTGATCGCTATCCGTGGGGGCGGATGGCGCAGGAGCCGTATCCGCTCGATCGCGCCGAGGAGGCACTGCTCGCCGTCGAGGCACGACGGACGCTCAAGGCGATCATCCGGCCGAACGCGTAGCGCGGCCCCGAGCGGCTGAAGAGAGCGCCCCGTCGCGATCGCCGCATGGCTCGGCGCCCGCGCGCGATGGAGCGGTGATCGGTGCACGGGCGCCCAGCCGTACCATCGCGGCATGCTCGCCGTCGTCCGCTCTGCCGCCGTAGTCGGGATCGAGGCCTACGAGGTCGCGGTGGAGGTGGATGTCGCGCCCGGGCTGCCCCAGTTCACGATCGTCGGGCTGGCGGCGGGCGCGGTGAAGGAGAGCCGCGAGCGCGTCAGTGCCGCCCTCGTCAACGCCGGCTTC
>CAYLPM010000622.1:0-2773 GCA_964385525.1 uncultured Gemmatimonadaceae bacterium | reverse complement strand
CAGCTTGGCCGGGCCGATCCCGCTGATGCCTTCCAGCGCGACCAGCGACGCAGGCCGCTGCACGGCGATCTCGGCGAGCGTCCGATCCTTGAAGACGACGTACGGCGGGACCTTCTCGTCGCGCGCGATCGACGTGCGCATCGTGCGGAGGGCCGAGAAGAGTGCCGCATCCCCGTCGCCGACTACGGGGGTATCGGTGCCGGCGCTCGACCGGCCGCGCCCGCGCCCGCGGTTCGCGGCGCCACCGTCGGGTGCTCCGGACCCGGAGCGCGGCGAGCTTGCCGAGCCTCCGTTCGCCGACGCGCGCGGCTTGCGGCGCTTCAGGCCGAGGGCATCCGCCACCGGCCGCCGGGGCACATGGGTGCCGAGGCAGTTGTCGCATCCCTCGCATTGCGGACGAGCGGCGGGGTCGCCGAAGTAGCGGAGGGTGAACCCGCGCCGGCAGCCGCGGGTGTATGCGTACTTCTGCATCATCTCGAGCTTGGCGAGATCGCCGCGACGCCGCCGATCGAGCAGCTCCCAGTCGATCGGAAAGGCGGAGAGTGGCGCCGAGCGGTCGCTGAGCCGGGTGCCGCCGCCGGTTCGCTCGAACGTCAGGAACTGCTCCGCCTGAAGGCGCTCGAGCACGGGCGTCACGCCGCTGCTGCCACCGAAGCCGGGGGGCAGGCCGTCGAGGTCGATCGTCGCCCCGCCCTCGAGACGAGCGCCGACGGCGCGCCAGAGCGACCGCAGCAGCTCGCGCTCGACCATGCGATCGTCGCCGAGCTCGCGCTTGATGCGCTGCGGCGTGGCGAGCAGGCGCACGAATACACGACCCGCCGCTTCCGGCTCCTGTCGCACCACGCCGGCGTGGGCGAGATGCCGGATCGCCGATTCGACGGTGCGGTCGTTCACCTTGCCGCGGAGCCGACCGGCGATGTCCTGGGCGGACATGTGCACGAGATTCGCGGAGTCCGCCGACTTCGCCAGCGCGCGGTAGACGCCTTCCATCACGTCCCGCTCGGGGTGCGAACTCTTGATGAAGAACTCGTGGGTGAAGCGATCCTGGAATGCATGAAGGAGCACGCAATCGGAGTGCTTGCCATCGCGTCCGGCGCGGCCAGCCTCCTGGTAGTACGCCTCGAGGGTGCCCGGCATGGCGTGGTGCACGACGAGCCGGACGTTCGACTTGTCGACGCCCATGCCGAACGCGTTCGTGGCGACGATCACGCGCGCGCGCTCCTGCATGAAGTCGTCCTGCACACCGTGCCTGCGTTCGTCGTCGAGGCCGGCATGGTAGGCGACGGCCGGCATCTTCGCGTGGGTCAGCACGCCGGTGATCCGCTCCACCGCCCGGCGTGTGGAGGCGTAGACCACGGCCACGCCGCCGGCATCGCGGATGAGACGCACGAGAGTCTCATCCTTGTCGTCCTCGGTGCGCGTGTGCTCGACGTGATACGTGAGGTTCTTGCGATCGAAGCCGGTGATGACCACGACTGGATCGCTCAACGCGAGCTGCCGGGTGATGTCGCGGCGCACCTCTGGGGTCGCGGTGGCCGTGAGCGCAACGGTCGGGGGAGCACCGAGGCGTTGCCGCACGTCCGCCATGCGGCGGTAGCTCGGGCGGAAGTCATGTCCCCACTCGCTGATGCAGTGCGCCTCGTCGACGGCGAGCAGCGAGATGCCGATACGCGCGAGGCGTTCCGCGGTGGTCCCGACGTCGAAGCGCTCCGGCGCGACGTACAGGAGCTTGATGCGGCCCGCTTCCGCCCGGGCGAGCCGGTCCGCGACTTCGTTCGCGCTGAGCGTGCTGTTGATGAATGCCGCCGGCATGCCGCGTGCGGCGAGCGCGTCCACCTGGTCCTTCATGAGGGAGATGAGCGGCGACACGACGACGGTGAGTCGCGGCAGCACCAGCGCCGGCACCTGGTAGCAGAGGGATTTGCCGCCGCCGGTCGGGAGGACGACGAGCGTGTCGCGGCCCTCGAGGACGGACGAGACGGCCCTCGTCTGTCCGGGCCGGAAGTCGGGATAGCCGAAGCGCTCCTCGAGCACGGCGCGGGCGGCGGCGAGCATCTCTTCACTCATGCCGCACAAGATCGCGGGTGCGATCCTTCACGGCGCATCCTGATGCCGCGCGGGCGCGCAGAATCTCGCATCGGAATCCACGGTCTCTCGAGCGACCGCGCGTGTCTCGCACGACGTGCGCGTAGTGTCTTGCCGCTGCCCGAGCTCGGGGTGAAGGCCGGAGCGGGGCGGACGCCGTGGGATGCCGACCTCACACCGCGCGCGCGTAGTGCCCGCGCGTGAACTCCGTTCCGACGCTCGCCCGAACGGCCGCCATTTCCGCCTCGGCGCGAGCGCCGCGCGCGAGCGTATCGATGATCGTGCGGTAGCCGCTGACGATCTCCCCGATGTGGCGAGTCTCCAGGGGCACGTTGAACACGAGCCGGTAGCCGCGGATCCCGGCGTGCCAGAGCCGCGGCAGATATTCGGACCCGTCGACCGGCCGCGAGTGCAGGAGGCGATTGCGGCAGTCGGAATCGGTCGCGACCGGGAACGCATACCCGGCCGGATCCGTCAGTTCGACGTTCGGATGCTTCTGCACGCAGAGATCACGACACGTCGTCTGCTCCCGGTCGAACGCCGCCGACAGCACGCAGTGCTCGAGCGTCATCCCCTCGGGGCGTCCATACACGAAGGCGTCGAACCCGCGGCCGTGCCACGGGGCAGAGACGGCGGCCATCTCGTCGCCGGTGAGCTCGACCGACAGCACGATGCGCCGCGCACCCAG
>CAYLPM010000621.1:0-8540 GCA_964385525.1 uncultured Gemmatimonadaceae bacterium | reverse complement strand
GGCGCATTCCTCGGCGCTTGCCGCCCCTCCCGGGCACCGATAGCTTTTCCCCCGCCTGCGCCCCTGCTTTCCCATCGCACGCGCCATGGCACCGCGCGTGCACGCCCCCGGGCGCGACACGCCTGCACCCGGCGAGCTGCTACGCAGCCGCTCGCCGCGACCCGAAAGAGCCCGATACGACACATGGCGAGCTACCGCTTCGCGAAGGTCCCCACCGACGGTGAGCGCATCGGCTGGCGTGATGGCGCCGTGCAGGTCCCCGATACGCCGATCATCCCCTTCATCGAGGGCGATGGCACCGGACCCGACATCTGGCGCGCCTCGGTCCGCGTCTTCGATGCCGCGGTGAAGCAAGCCTACGGCGGCAAGCGCCGCATCGCCTGGATGGAGGTCTTCGCCGGCGAGAAGGCGCACAAGGCGCACGGCGACTGGCTCCCACAGGAGACCGTCGACGCCCTCCAGGAGTTCCGCGTCTCGATCAAGGGCCCCCTCACCACGCCGGTCGGCGGCGGGATCCGGTCGCTCAACGTCACGCTCCGCCAGGTGCTCGACCTGTACGCCTGCATCCGCCCCGTCCGCTACTTCGAGGGCGTCGGCGCGCCGGTCAAGGACCCGCAGAAGCTCGACGTCGTGATATTCCGCGAAAACACGGAAGACGTCTACGCCGGGATCGAGTGGCGCGCCGGCAGCGACGAGGCGACCAAGCTGCGCCAGTTCATCGTCGACAGCTTCGGCAGCCGCATCCGCGAGAAGTCGGCGCTCGGGATCAAGCCGATGTCCGAGTTCGGCTGCAAACGCCTCATCGAGATGGCCATTCGCCACGCGATCGCGAAGGGCCTCCCCTCCGTGACGCTGGTGCACAAGGGCAACATCATGAAGTTCACCGAGGGCGCGTTCCGCGACTGGGGCTACGAGCTCGCGCGCGAGAAGTTCGCCTCCGACACGGTGACCGAGAGCGACGCCGCGAAGGCCGGTGCCGGCAAGGGGAAGGTCATCATCAAGGACCGCATTGCCGACGCGATGTTCCAGCAGCTTCTCCTGCGTCCGGACGAGTACTCGGTGATCGCGACCCCGAACCTCAATGGCGACTATCTTTCCGACGCCTGCGCGGCGCAGGTCGGCGGCCTCGGCATGGCGCCGGGCGGCAACGTCGGCGAAGGTCTGGCGGTTTTCGAGGCGACCCACGGGACCGCACCCAAGTATGCGGGGCTCGACAAGATCAACCCGGGAAGCGTCATCCTCTCGGGCGTCATGATGCTCGAGTACCTGGGCTGGAACGAGGCCGCCACAATGATCGTACGCGGCATCGAGAACGCGATCCGCTCCCGGCGCGTGACGTACGATCTGGCGCGGCAGATGCCGGGCGCCACCGAGGTCTCCACCTCCGCGTTCGGCGATCAGATCATCGCCGGCATGAGTAACCCCTCCAAATGACACTCTCGCTCGCCGCCCGCCGCGCCGATTTCTCGAAGCTCGAGACGCCGCTGCTCGCCCTCGCTCTGGCACCCGGCGCCACCGCGACGGGGCCGCTCGAGCCGCTCGACCGCGCGCTCGGCGGCGTGCTCCGCCGCACCCTCGAGCGGCGCGACTTCCGCGGCAACCGCGATGAGACCATGCACCTCACCAGCGCGAGCGGCGGCATCGAGCGCGTACTGCTCGTCGGGCTCGGCAAGGCGACGGACGGTCGCGCCGCTCTCAAGCGCGCGGCCGCGATCGCCGCGCGCCAGGGGCACCGCATGGGCGTGGGTCGGCTCGCCTTCCACGCGGCGGACATGGATGCGAACGCGATCGAGACCGCCGCGATCGGGCTCACGATGGGCGCGTGGGAGTACACCGACGTCAAGACGCCGCCGGCCGAGGATGAGCGCCGCACGCCGCTGACCGAGGCGGTGATTCTCGACGACGACGAGGACGCGGGGCGTCGCGGCATCGCGGCCGGTGAGGCGATCGGCGCCGGGTACGCGCTCACGCGCCGCCTCGGCATGATGCCCGGGAATCTCTGCACGCCGGACTACCTCGCCGAGACGGCGCGCGAGATCGCCGGCCGGTACTCCATGAAGGTGACGGTGGGCGGGCGCGCCGAGTTGGAGAAGGAAGGCATGGGCTCCTTTCTGGCGGTCGCGCAGGGCACGCCGCAGGAGCCGCGGCTGATCGTCCTCGAGCACCGGCGCGGCGCCGCCGACCAGAAGCCGATCGTACTCGTGGGGAAGGGACTCTGCTTCGATTCCGGCGGCATCTCGATCAAGCCCGCGCAGGGGATGGAGTGGATGAAGTTCGACATGAGCGGCGCCGGCGCCGTGCTCGGCGCGATGGAGGCGATCGGCCGGCTCGGGCTCGCGATCAACGTCGTCGCGATCGTCGGCAGCACCACGAACATGCCGTCCGGCGTCGCGGTCAAGCCGGGCGACGTCGTGCGCGCGAGCAACGGCAAGTACATCGAGATCATCAACACTGACGCCGAGGGACGGCTCGTACTCGCGGATCTGCTCGCGTACGCGCGCCGGTTCGAACCCGCCGCCGCGATCGATGCCGCCACCCTCACGGGCGCGGTCGTCGTCGCCCTTGGCAACGTCGCGATGGGCGTGCTCGGAACCGATGACGCCCTCGCCAACGAGGTCATCGCAGCGGGGACGCGCGCCGCCGAGCCGGCGTGGCGGCTGCCGCTCTGGGACGACTATCGGGAGCTGATCAAATCGGACGTCGCGGACATCAAGAATTCCGGCGGACGCTCGGCCGGCACCATCACCGCCGCGATGTTCCTCAGGGACTTCGCCGACGGCTACCCGTGGGTGCACCTCGACGTGGCCGGCACCGCGTACACGGAGACCGATCTCGTCGCGCTGCCGCGTGGACCGACCGGCGTACCGGTCGGCACCTTCGTCGAATTCGTACGGGGGAGGGTGCGCTGAGGCTGAAGGCCGGGCTCGCGATGCGCCGACTCCTCGGCCTCGGCCTGGTGGTCGGGGCCGTTTTGCACGTGAGCCCCGCGGGTGCCGGCGCGCAGGTGCAGGATACCATTCGACGCCCGCCCGACTCCGTGCGCGTACCAGCGCAGCTCTCGCCGGAAGACTCGGCCGCCCTCGCTGCCGCCGACACCACCGAGGTGCTGACCGAAGCCGATACGATCAAGCCGCCACTGCCTCGCACGCCGATGCCCGCGCCGCTGGGGATCGCTCCCCGCTATCGCTGGAGTCGCGATGAGCTCCTCGCCACGGGCGCCCTGACGCTGCTCGACCTGCTCGACCAGATTCCCGGCATCACAGACTTCCGCACCGGCTGGATCGCCTCGCCGCAGCTCGCGACGTACCTCGGCAGCGCATCCGGCGTTCGCCTCTTCCTCGACAACATCGAGCTCGCGACGCTCAGTCCGCGCTCGGGCACGGCGATCGACCTGGCCGAGGTCCCGCTCTGGCCGCTCGACGAGCTGGTGGTCGAGCGCGGCGCCGGTGAGGTCCGCGTGTACATGCGGACGTGGACGGTGGAGCGCACGACCCCCGCGACGCGCACCGACGTCTACACGGGGGACGAGGATACCAACATCTACCGCGGGTTCTTCGGCCGCCGGTTCGCGCACGGCGAGGCACTCCAGATCGCCGGGGAGCAGCTCGGTACCGCGGGACGGCGATTCGGCGACGGCGACCAGCTCGCGCTGCTCGCGCGCATCGGCATCGGGCGCGAGCGATGGGCCGCGGATGCGTTCGTGCTGCGCTCCAATCGCACCCGGCAGGTCCAGAATCCGCTGCTGGGCGGCGGCAGCGCGATCCCGGCGCTCAACGGACGCACCACCACGGCGTACCTGCGTGCCGGCATTGGCGACGTCGCGCACGGGTCGTGGCTGCAGCTCGTGGCCGCGAGCCAGGCGTATCGCGAGTCGTCGCCCCGGAGCACCTCCGCGCCCATCGACACCGCGGACACCACGCGCTCGGTCGCCGACTATATCGCAAGTGCCGGGATGACCTGGGAGCGGACACAGGTGAGCGCGGAGGCGCGCGCGCGCGTCGGCGGCGGCGAGACGCGCTACAGTCAGCGCGCGCGGGTGGCGACGTCGTTCGGCCCTGTCGCCGCCGGCCTGTTCGCCGAGCACGGAGCGGCGGACTCCGTGACCCGCGTCGATGCGACGCTGGAGACCCGCATCTTCGGCCCCGTGTTCGCCCTCGCGAGCGGTGGCTGGGTGAACGACGAACGCGATGGGGCGGCGCGCGAGCGTGCTCTCTTCGGGCGCGCCGAGGTCGGGCTCGTCGGCTCCCGGGCGGCCCTCTCCGTCGGCGTGATCTACCGGGACTCCGTGTCGCTCCCGGCCGCGCAGATGTTCGATCGCGGCTTCGTCCCGGTCGACGAAGGACCGGTCATCGGGACGATCGCCACGCTGCGAGGGAAGCTGTGGCGCGACGTGGGCGCGGACGTCTCCTTCGTCGGCTGGGAGAGTGGTGGATGGTACCGGCCGCAGTATCAGGCGACGGGTCGCCTGTACCTCCAGTCCGACTGGCTCAGCCGTTTCCCGAGCGGCAACTTCGGCGTGCTCGCGTCGGCGCAGCTCGAGTACCGCGACTTCGTGGCGTTCCCCACGGCGGCGGATGGCCTGTCCACCGGCCAGAGCACCGTGATGTCGACGCTGCTCGAGATCCGGATCGTCGACGCCGTCCTCACCTGGCAGGTCCGCAACATTCTCATCAGCGCGCACGAGCTCGTGCCGGGCTACCTGATGCCGGGGGCGGTGAATCTGTACGGCGTCCGCTGGTTCTTCTGGAATTGACCTCAATTGACAAGGTCATTGTCCTTCCATAACTTACGCGCTCGCTCATGATACGAAGCATGACAGGCTTCGGCGCCGCGGAAGGCCGCGTCGGCGGCGCTCGGGTGAGCGTCGAGCTGCGCTCCGTCAATCACCGGTTCTTCAATCCGAGCATCAAGCTTCCCTCGAGCCTGTCGCGATGGGAAGGCGACGTGCGCGAGGTGTTGCGGCGGCAAGTCACCCGCGGGCACGTGACGGTGTCCGCGCGAGTCGATCGGGATGCCGCCGGCGGCCTGGTGATCGACGAGGCGCGGTTTGGTCAGTACGTCGAGCTCCTTCGCTCGCTGGCCGAACGCCACCGTCTGGACGGCGATGTCGACGTCGGAACCGTGCTCCGGATGCCCGACGTACTGGGCGCGGCCGACGCGGAGCCCGCGATCGAGTCGCCCGCGGAGCTGCTCGAGATCGTTGAGCGCGCGACGGCGTCGCTCATGCGTATGCGCGAGGAAGAGGGCGCCCGACTGGCGACGTACCTGCTCGAGCGGCTGGACGCGATCGGGACGGCGCTCGAGGAGATCGCCGCGCGGGCCCCGCGCCGGCTCGTTGAGCAGCGCGACCGGCTGCGACAGTCGGTGCGTGAGCTCACCGAGGGATTGGCGGTGGACGAGCAGCGGCTCGCGCAGGAGATCGCGATCCTCGCGGATCGGTTGGATGTGAGCGAGGAGCTCTCGCGCTTTCACTCGCATCTGGCGGCGTTCCGGGCGACGCTCGGCTCGCCGCCAGCGGATGGCGTGGGGCGCAGGCTGGCGTTCCTGCTCCAGGAGATGGTGCGCGAGGCGAATACGACGGGCAGCAAGGGATCCGACGCCGAGATCCTGTCGCAGGTGGTGTCGATCAAGGAGGAGCTGGAACGCTCGAGGGAGCAGGTGGAGAATCTCGAGTGAGGCCGTTTCCGTTGATTCTCTCGGCTCCCTCGGGGGGCGGAAAGACGACCATTGCGCGCCACCTGATGGAACGGCGGAGCGACGTGGGGTACTCGGTGTCGTGCACGACCCGGCTGCCGCGCGCGGGAGAGGTGGATGGGCGCGACTATCACTTTCTGTCGACCGGCGAGTTCGTGGCGGCGCGCGAGCGCGGCGAGTTCGCCGAATCGGCGGAGGTACACGGCAAGCTGTACGGGACGCTGCGCCGCGAGGTGCAGCGCGTCCTCGGCTCCGGACGGCACGTCGTCATGGACATCGACGTCCGGGGGGCCGCGCAGTTCGTGGAGGCGTTTCCGGAGTCCGTGACGATCTTTCTGCTGCCGCCGTCGGCCGAGGTGCTGCTGCGGCGCCTGAGCTCGCGGAAGACGGAGGATCCGGAGTCGCTGCGCAAGCGGCTCACGTCGGCCGTGAACGAGTTGCGGCAGGTGGCGCGGTATCAGTACGTGGTGGTGAACGATGATCTGGAGCGCGCGATCGGACGCGTCTCGGCGGTGATCGATGCCGAGGCCGCGCGCCGGACGCGTACCGGCGAACTCGATGGGCGGGTCGACTCGCTCGTCACACACCTCGAGCGCGAGCTCGAGCGACTCTAACAGCGGCCGTCCGGCCGCGACGGAAGGAATGCAATGCGAGTCTTCACGCCGAAGGAAGTGTCGGAGCAGGCAGCCAACAAGTATCTGGCGGTGCTCGTGGCCGCGAAGTATGCCCGCCTCCTGAACGAGTTTCCCGCGCAGCGTGCCCCGCGCGAGAAGAAGCTGACCACGCGCGCCTTTGAGGAGCTCTCGAACGGCGACATCGAATATCGCGTCATTCCGCGCCGCCGCGGCGAGTAGGGCGCCGGCTCGGCACGCATGTCCACGGCCGGAGAGGACGACGCGGGCGGGCGGGCGGCTCGGGATCACTCCGGAGTCGTGCCGGCGCGCCCCTTCGCGGGGCGCCGCGTTCTTCTCGGCGTCACCGGCGGCATCGCGAGCTACAAGAGCGCGTGGCTCGCGCGGCTGTTGACGCTCGCGGGTGCCGAGGTCGATGTGGTGCTGACGCGCGCTGCACGGGAGTTCGTTGGCGCGATCACGTTCGAGGCGCTCACCGGACGACCCGTGCATCACGAGCTGCTCGCTGCCGGTCACGCGCTCGATCACATCCGCCTCGCGCGCGCCGCGCACGCCGTGGTGGTCGCGCCGGCGACCGCCGACTTCATCGCGCGAGCCGTGCACGGACATGCCGACGACCTGCTCAGCGCCGCGCTTCTGGCGACGATCGCGCCCGTGCTCCTGGTCCCGGCGATGAACGACCGCATGTGGGCGCACCCCCAGACGGGGCGCAACGTCGCGCATGCGCGCGAGCTCGGCTATCGCGTGCTCGAGCCGGACTCCGGCATGCTCGCGGCGGGCGAGGGGAGTGGTCCCGGACGCATGCCGGAGCCGGAGACGATCCTCGCGCACGTCGGCCGGTTGCTCGAAGCCGAGGGGACGCTCGACGGCCGGCGCGTGATCGTGACCGCCGGTCCGACGCGTGAAGCGGTCGATCCCGTTCGATTCCTCTCCAATCGCAGCAGTGGGAAGATGGGCATCGCGATCGCCGCCGCGGCGTGGCGGCGCGGTGCAAACGTCACGCTGATCGCCGGCCCGCTCGACGTTGCGCCTCCGGCCGGTGTCGAGCTTCGCGCCGTCGAGACCACGGAGGAGATGGCGACCGCCGTCTCGCGGGTGCTAGCCGATGCGGACGTGCTGATCATGGCAGCCGCACCGGCGGATTTCCGGGCTGCCGCGCCGGCGGGATCCAAGATCAAGAAGTCGTCCGCCCCATCGACCCTCGAGCTCGCCCCGACGCCGGACATCCTCGCGACGACTCGGGCCGCCCGCCGCGAGGGTGCGGTGATCGTCGGCTTCGCGCTGGAAACGGAGAACGCCGTGGCACGGGGCCGAGGCAAACTCGAGGCGAAGGATCTCGATCTCATCGTCGTGAACGATGCGACGGAGCCGGGTGCCGGCTTCGGCGTCGACACCAACCGAGTGACCATCCTCGCCCGCTCGGGCGCTGCGGAGGATCTGCCACTGCTCTCCAAGACCGAAGTCGCCGACGCGATCCTGGACCGGGTCGAGGAGCTGCTCCGTGAACGCTGAGGACCTGCTGCGGCGGTACCTGGAGCAGCGGCGCGAGATGGGCGAGCGCGAGCTCGTGCTGGATGACCTCAGCGTCGAGGAAGTCATGCGCATCCTCGGCGCCGGGAAGCGCCGTGGCGTGACCGTCGAACGCGAGCATCCGCGGGCACGCGCGGTCGATGAGCGGAAACCCTCGCCGCGGTCGCACGAGGTCCCGGACGACATCGCCGGCGACTGGCGGGCGGCGCTCCGCTCGGCCGAGGTCGCGGCGGCCCCAGCCGCGAAGCCCGAATCACCTGCCCGGGCGTTTCCGCCTCCGCCCGATGTCGAGTCAGCGGCGGAGTCCACGGCGGCGAAGCGTCCGATTCCAGCGCCAGGGCCGGCCATCGTGGTCGGCTCGGCCGGCACGGAGCTGTTCGGCGGTCCGTTCTCCAACCTCGCATCCCTGGAGGAGTTGGCGAGCGCGGTCGCAGGCTGTACCAGATGCTCGCTGTACGAGACCGCGAGCCGCGCCGTGCCGGGCGAGGGCAACCCGAAGGCCGAGCTCGTCTGTGTCGGCGAAGCGCCGGGCGCGAACGAGGACGCGACCGGACGCCCATTCGTTGGCCAGGCCGGTCAACTCCTGACGAAGATTCTCGGCGCGATTAACTTGCAGCGCGAGGATGTCTTCATCTGCAACGTCCTCAAACACCGGCCGCCGGGGAATCGCAATCCATTCCCCAC
>CAYLPM010000620.1:0-2369 GCA_964385525.1 uncultured Gemmatimonadaceae bacterium | reverse complement strand
CGCATTCAGCGCTCCGTGCTGCGGCGCGGTCTGACGCTGGCGCTGATCGGTACGACGATCGGCAGCGTCGGCGTGTGGATGTCGGGGCGCGTGCTGGAAGGTCTCGTCGCCGGCGTCGATGCGCGCGATGGCGCGACGTTCGGCATTGCCGTGGCGGTGCTGCTCGGCGTCGCGGCGATCTCGAGCTGGATGCCGGCGCGGTGGGCCGCGGCCACGGATCCGATGGCGACGTTGCGGGCGGAGTGAAGGGTCCGCGGTGACTCTCCACTGGCTTGCCGTGTCCGCATCGGGCAGCGCGCGGGCCTGGCCCAGCCCGGTTCACGCGACTACCACTCCCCTCCTCCCCTACACACGATCCGGTATTCCTCTACGGCGCCCCTTTCCCGCGGATGGCATCCATTGAGACGCTCAGGCGACGAGTGCCAGCGCCAAGCCGCCGCGCGCTCGCCACCGTTCGGGATCTTCCACGGGTGCGGCACCGGTCCTCGGCCACTCGACGGCGACGATCCGTCCGCGAAGGAGGGAGTCATGAGTCACTCGTTCGAATCACCGCGGATCCTCGGTGCCGCACTGCTCCTCGCCGGCGTTGCTGCGTGCAGCGATGCACCCACCGGGATCACGCCGCTGTCGGAGCTGGCGCCGCTCGCGGCCAGGTCTGGAAGCGGCCTGCCGTTCAGCGCCGAGATGGCGGAGCTCGGTGACATGATCTTCGATGACGAGAATCTGTCCATCGGCCGGAATCAGTCCTGCGCTGCCTGCCACGGGTCGGAGTGGGGATTCACCGGTCCCAGCAGTGACGTGAACGCGCATGGTGCGGTGTACGAGGGCTCCATCCCCGGTCGCTTCGGCGACCGCAAGCCGCCAAGCTCGGCCTACTCGACATCGTCGCCGGTCTTCTCGCTCACGAAGCAGGGCGGCGGACTCTTCGTCGGCGGCAACTTCTGGGACGGCCGGGCAACGGGCGAGCACCTCGGCAATCCGGCCGCCGACCAGGCGCAGGGCCCATTCCTCAATCCGGTCGAGCAGGGGCTGCCGGACGCCGCGTGCGTCGTCTACCGGGTCTCGCGCGCCTCGTACGTCGACCAGTACGTGGCGCAGTGGGGGGAGGACATTCTCGCGATCGATTTCCCCGCGAACACCGATGCGCAGTGCGGTATCGAGGGATCGACGATCGTGCTCTCGGCGGCCGATCGCGGGCGGGTGAAGGGGGAGTACGACAACATCGCCATCGCGATCGCGGTGTACGAGGAGTCGCACAACCTCTTCAGCTCGAGGTTCGATGCAGCACGGCGCGGCCAGTACAGGTTCACGAAGGAAGAGCAGCACGGGCTTGCGCTGTTCCAGGGGAAGGCGAAGTGCGCGCGGTGTCACACGAGCACCGGGAAGGATGCCGCGTTCACCGACTTCACGTACGACAATCTCGGCGTGCCCGCCAACCCGGAGAATCCCGTCTACCTGACGAATCCTTCGTTCGTGGACTTCGGGCTGGGTGGATTCCTGGCCGGCCGGCCGGAGTGGGCGGCGTACGCGCTCGGCGAGCGCGGGAAGATGAAGGTGCCAACGCTGCGCAACGTCGATCTGCGCCCGTATCCCGGCGCGGTCAAGGCGTACATGCACAACGGCGCGTTCAAGAGCCTCGAGGAGGTCGTGCACTTCTACAACACGCGGGACGTGCTGCCGACATGCGAGGTCGGCGCGCCTCGGACGGCGTGGGGCGAGCACTGCTGGCCGGCGCCCGAGGTGGACGTCAACGTGAATACCACGGAGCTCGGCCGGCTCGGACTCACGCCCGACGAGGAGGCCGCGATCGTCGCCTTCATGCGGACCCTGTCGGATGGGTATCTTCCGCCGACCGCTCCACATCGATCCATGACACCGCACTGACCGGGGCAACGCACGGTCGGGGGCGGGGGGGGGGCTCACGCTGGTAGTGACGGCGGTGTGCACCCCCCGCGACCTGAGCGGCGGGGCTATTGGCCGCGCATCCATTCGACGGAGCTTCGTCCGTGCTACTTGGCTGGCGGACCAGCACGATCGACGTGGACCTCGTGGTGCGGCCGGAGGACGAGTCGCTGCACCGTGCGATTCCCGCCATCAAGGAGCGTCTTCAGATCAACGTGGAGTTCGCATCGCCCCTCGACTTCATTCCGGTCCGAGTGAAATGGCCGCCCGACTCGAGCTGCGGCGCACTATCGCCCCTCGGTCGACACGAGCTGGTGGCTCCACGCGAAGCGGCCGCGCGCGACCGGCGGCGACGGGAGCACGACCTCATCGCGAATGTCGCGCGACTGGCCCGGGGGGATCGTCACTCGGATGTGCTCGACGTGTTGCGCCGTCGTCTCGCATGAACCGCCCTTTACGCAATCCTT